>CAIYSA010000396.1 GCA_903928655.1 uncultured Bacteroidota bacterium | reverse complement strand
TGAAAAAACTCTACAAAATTAAGAATCTAATTTTCGGAATCATTTTAATAATGAATTCACTAGTATCCATTTCACAAGTATGTAATCCTGCTGGAAATGTGATTGTTTTTTCAAATTATGATGGTAGTAAAGAAACTACATTAGGCCGATTAAATATTGTTGTGGATGTAAATATTCCAAATTTAAAAATCGGTATTTGTAGTTATGAAAGAGTAACTGTCGATATTTCTGGCCCTTACGCAGGTAATGTTACTTCGGTTATTTACGCTGGTTATGGTGGTACAGTAAATTGTAATTGTTACTATCCTTTAACGCCAGTTGGTTGTCATGCAACAACTACTATTACAGGTGTTCCAACTGGAACGGTTTCATATTCTATTATGCCTCCTTCTACATACCTGGATGTTAATGGATATAATAATATAATATGTTCATATCAATGTGTGCCTGGTAGTAATGGAGGTTGTAATACTCCAGGCCAAGTTGTTTCCTATTTTACTAATGCATTTTCAGGAACATTTAGATCTCACACAACACAATATGGCTGTTGGAATGGTGCAACTTTTAGTGTTTCTACTACAGGTAATTGTTGTATGACAGCTCCTTGTACCCTGCCAGTTAGTGGAGCTGTTGTTGGAACAAATTCAATTTGTGCTGGCTCAACTAATACTTATAGTGTTGCTCCAGTAGTTGGTGCAACGTCTTATAATTGGACTTTGCCAGGCGGTTGGATAGGAACATCTACCACTAACACAATTTCAACTACAGCTAATTCAAGTGCTGGAACCATTAGCGTAACTGTTAGCAATGCTTGCGGAACATCTTCTGCTTCTGTTAAAGCAATTACCGTAAATGCATTACCTACACTAACTATTGCCGCTTCTAGTTCAACTATCTGTAGTGGACAAAGTGTGATTTTAACCGCTTCAACAACTGCAACATCTTATACTTGGAACACAGGAGTAACAACTATGACAACTTCTGTATCTCCTACCTTAACAACAGTTTATACAGCAAGCGTTACTGGTTCAGGCGGGTGTATTTCAAATACTGCAAATTGCACCGTTTTTGTAAATACAAACCCAAATGTAGTTGCTTTAACTTCAAATTCATTAATTTGTAGGGGCGCTAGCGCTATTTTAACAGCATCTACTTCTGCAACATCTTATACTTGGAATACAGGTGCTACTACAATGTCTGTTTCTGTTTCTCCATCAGTTACTTCAACTTATACTGTTAGTGTTTCTAATGTTGCAGCTTGTGTTGCTTCATCAACTGTTTTGGTTACAGTAAATGCTTGTACAGGATTAAATGAAATTTTAGAAAATGCTGTTTCTGTTTATCCTAATCCAGCAAATGGAGTAATTAATGTAGATTTAACTTCAGAATTAACTAAAAATTCTTCATTAGAAGTTTATGATGCATTAGGGAAATTAGTAGTTAAACAAAATTTAAATAGCGAATTAAATTCAATTAATATTTCTTCATTAACTAATGGTGTTTATACTTTTAAAATATTGAAAAAAGCTGAGACTATTAAAACTGGAAAATTTATAAAACAATAATCATTTCATGATTTTTTAATTAAACCCTCGTATGTTTTTCATGCGAGGGTTTTTATTTTTTATTGAATATTAATTGTTTTTTACAAAAATCCTACTAAATTTGATTTGAATTTAAAAATTAAAAAAATGGAAAAAACATTACGAAAAATTAAAAATGTAGGATTATTTTCTGCATTTTTTGGTATTAGTATAATGTCTGCGCAAACTACGTATACATTTACAAATGCAAGCGCTATAGGAAATATTGGTCCAACAGCACCACAAATTACAGCGGCATACCTTTCAACTAATCTTAACGGTTCAGTTACTGTTAGCAGTGGTGTGCAAAGTTTTACAGTTCCAGCAACTGGACCTTATCGGATTTCTGCTGCAGGAGCTCAGGGAGGACATAGTGTTTACAATGGCGGATTAGGATCTTTAATGGTTGGTGATTTTACTTTGACAGCTGGGCAAGTTTTAAAAATTGTTGTAGGTCAAAAAGGTTTAAATGAATCTGGAGATATCAATAGAAGCGGCGGCGGCGGCGGTGGTTCTTTTGTTTACACTGGTACAACTTTATATGTTGCTGCTGGTGGTGGTGCAGGAAAAACAGGATATACAACTGGGGCTTACAACTTCCCAACAGCAAATGCAAATGCTTTAACAACGGGTAATGCTGGTTCAGGATGGTCTGCTGGTACTGGTGGTGCTGGTGGTGCAGCTGGAACAGGTGGATTAGGAAATGCTTATGGTGGCGGTGGAGCTGGTTGGTTATCAGATGGTGGTGATGCATCATCTTATGCAGGAAACCAACAAGGATTTTCAAACTTAGCCAATTGGTTAGGTGGTGTTGCTCCTGTTGGTGGAGGTGATGGAGGATTTGGCGGCGGTGGTGCTGGTGGAATTGCCTATGGCGGCGGCGGCGGCGGCGGCGGTTACTCTGGTGGTGGTGGTGGCACTGACCCAGGAAGCGGCGGCGGAGCAGGTTCTTTTAATTCCGGTATTAATCAAATAAATACAGCAAGTGTAAACATTGGAAATGGTAATATTGTTATTACTTCATTATATGGAGTAGGTATTTCTCAAACATCATCAATAACTTGTAATGGTTTATTAACTGGAGCACTTTCTGCAACTGTAAATGGCGGTACTGGTCCATTTACGTATTCTTGGTCACCAACTGGTGGTACTGCATCCACAGCAACTGGTTTAGGTGCTGGAACGTATACTTGTAAAGTTACTAGTGCTACTTCTGGCACTGTTTCTAGTACTTTTGTTATTACTCAGCCAGCAATTCTTGTTTCAACTGTTGGATCTCAAACTAATGTAAGTTGTAATGCAGGTACAAATGGTGCAATTACACTTACTACTACTGGTGGTACAGCTCCATATTCTTATACTTGGTCACCAACTGGTGGTAGCTCAGCTACTGCATCTGGTTTAGTAGCTAATACATATTCTTGTATTGTGAAAGATGTAAATCTTTGCGCAGCCACTACTTCACCTTCTGCAACAATAACTCAACCTGCTTCTTTTTCAATTTCGGCATCTGCATCTAACTCTGTTATTTGCGGAAGTGGTACAACTACTTTAACAGCAATTGGAGCTAATACTTATACTTGGACTGGTGGTGTTGTTAACGGAGCGTCTTTTTCGCCAACTGTTACTAATACTTATTCAGCAACAGCAACTAACTCTTTAGGTTGTGCAGCTTCAAATACTGCAGTTGTAACTGTTAATGTTGGTACAACGCCAACAGTAACTGTAAATAGTGGTGTTATATGCGCTGGTAATTCATTTACAATGGTTCCAACAGGAGCCAGCAGTTACACTTCTTCTAGTGGTTCAGCAGTGGTTTCTCCAACTACAAATACATCTTATACAGTAACTGGAGCAAGTGTTGCAGGTTGTACTAATACAGCTGTAAGTTCAATAACTGTAAATGCTAGCCCTTCAGTAGTTGCATCAACTTCTAATTCCGTAATTTGTGTTGGTAACAGTGTTGTTTTAACAGCATCTACTTCCGCAACATCTTATACTTGGAATACTGGTGCAATAACACAATCGGTTTCTGTTTCTCCAACCGTAACATCAACTTATACAGTTAGTGTTTCTAATGCTGCAGCTTGTGTTGCATCGTCAACTGTTTTGGTTACAGTAAATCCTTGTACTGGAATAAATGAAATTTTAGCAAATTCAATTTCAGTGTATCCTAATCCAGCTAATGGTCTAATTAATATAAATCTAACTTCTGAATTAACTCAAAATGCTTCATTAGAAGTTTATGATGCATTAGGTAAATTAGTAGTTAAACAAAATTTAAATAGCGAATTAAATTCAATTAATATTTCTAATTTAGATAATGGTATTTATACTTTCAAAATATTAAATAACTCTAATATCCTTAAAGTTGGAAAATTAATTAAACAATAATTTATTCAAGTTACATTTAAAAAACATCCTCTTGTAAATCAAGTGGGTGTTTTTTTTATTCTATTTTTCACGTAAGTAAAAATCTTATCTTTGTAAAGTGTCATTTAATCTCATTTCCGAATTTCAACCAACCGGTGATCAGCCAACTGCAATAAAGCAATTGGTAGAAGGTTTAAATAATGAAACCAAGCATCAGGTTTTATTAGGTGTAACTGGTTCTGGAAAAACATTTACAGCTGCTAATGTTATACAGCAAGTAAATAAGCCAACTTTAATTTTAAGTCATAATAAAACGTTGGCAGCTCAATTGTATAGTGAGTTCAAACAATTTTTTCCTAATAATGCAGTTGAATATTTTGTTAGCTATTATGATTATTACCAACCTGAAGCATTTTTGCCAACTACAGGAACATACATTGAAAAAGATTTGCAGATTAATGACGAAATCGAGAAATTAAGACTAAGTGCAACTTCTGCTTTATTATCGGGAAGAAGAGATGTGATTGTTGTATGTTCTGTTTCTTGTATTTATGGCATGGGAAATCCTACTGATTTTAAATCAACAATCATTAGCATTTCAGTTGGACAAGTTATTTCTCGTAATAAATTTCTACATCAATTGGTAAGTGCATTATATTCTCGAACGACTGAAGAATTTAAACGTAGTACATTTAGAGTAAAAGGAGATACAGTTGATATTAGTTTATCGTATGCTGATTACAGTGTAAGAATTTGTTTTTATGGGGACGAAATAGAATCTATTGAAACCTTTGATGATAAAAACGGTTCAATTATTGAAAAGTTTGATGCCTTTACGATTTATCCAGCAAATATTTTTGTAACAGCTCCCGATACGTTAGAAAAAGCGATGGTAATGATTCAGGATGATTTAGTAAAGCATGTAGCATTTTTAAAATCGCAAGGAAAAGATTTGGAGGCAAAACGAATTGAAGAGCGTGTGAATTATGATTTGGAAATGATGCGCGAATTGGGCTATTGTAGCGGCATTGAAAACTATTCGCGTTATATGGATGGAAGACAACCTGGCACTCGTCCTTTTTGCTTGATGGATTATTTTCCAGATGATTATTTGATTATGATTGACGAAAGCCATGCAACTATTCCTCAAATTAGAGCTATGTTTGGCGGTGATTATTCTCGTAAACAAAATTTGGTAGAATATGGTTTTAGATTGCCATCAGCATTTGATAATCGTCCATTAAAATTTGAAGAATTCGAGACGTTAATTAATCAAGCTATTTATATTTCGGCCACACCAGCTGAATACGAATTAGAAAAAGCGGAAGGTATCATTGTTGAACAATTAGTACGTCCAACTGGAATTTTAGATCCTATTATAGAGGTAAGACCAAGTGCAAATCAAGTAGATGATTTATTAGATGAGATTCATAAAACAGTTGAAAAAGATGAGCGTATTTTAGTTACAACACTCACTAAGCGAATGGCAGAAGAGTTATCTAAATATCTTACTAAATTAAAAATTCGTTGTCGTTACATTCATAGTGAGGTTGATACGTTAGAACGTATTGAAATTTTGCGTCAATTGCGAATTGGTATGTTTGACGTTTTAATAGGGATAAATTTATTAAGAGAAGGATTAGATTTACCAGAAGTTTCTTTGGTATGTATTTTAGATGCTGATAAAGAAGGGTTTTTAAGAAATGTAAGAAGTTTGGTTCAAACATCGGGTAGGGCAGCACGTAATGTAAATGGAAGAGTAATTATGTATGCTGATAAAATCACAGACAGTATGCGAATTACGATTGATGAAACAGAACGACGAAGAAAAAAACAAATTGAGTATAATTACAAAAATGGAATTACTCCAAAACAAGCTGGTAAAAAAGCGTTATTAAAACCAAATGAGCATGGAATAGAAGTGAGTTATAATGGGAAATTAGTAATGACATATGTTGATAATGATAGCTACACTGCAGCCGCAGATCCAGTTGTTCAATACATGAGTAAGGACGAATTGAAAAAACAAATTACTAAATTAAAAACAGCAATGCTTCGCGCTTCAAAAGAAATGGATTTTATGGAAGCCGCTCGATTACGAGATGAAATGTATAGTTTAGAAAAATTGTTTAATGAAGCTTAGAAATAAACCGACACAATATCATAACCGTATTTCAAAATCATAATCGATACTATGATTAAGAAAAAAAATCGAACAAATCCATTTCCAATTTTTAAGGCTAATGAACTTCCTATAAAACTTCCTGTAATATTAAATACAGCTAATAAAATAGCTAATGGTAAAATATAATTTCCTTGTTTAATAAAAACCGTAAGTGCAGAAATATTGGTTACACAATTTACAATTTTAGAATAAGCAGACGCTTTTACAAATTCGAAACCAAGTATAACTACAAATCCTAAAACAAAAAAGCTTCCTGTACCCGGACCAAAAAAACCATCGTAAAATCCTACAACTAATCCTATTCCTGAACCATATAACATTTGTTTATTGATAGATAAATTTTTGGATTCAACTAAACCTAAATTTTTTTTAAGAAAAGTATAAATTGCAATAACAATTAGTATAACAAGTATTAGTGGTTTTAATAAGGTTGAATCAATATGGCTAACAATTTTTGCGCCTAAATAAGATGAAATAAAACAGCTTAATGCAATGACAAAAAGTAGCTTGTAATTAAATGTGATTTTTTTTGCATACTTAAATGCGGCTATTGATGTGCCTGCAAGGGCTGCAATTTTATTAGTGCCAAACATTATTGGCAAAGGCATTTTTGGAAATGAAATTAATAAATAAGGAATTTGAATCAAGCCACCACCGCCAACTACTGCGTCAATAAAGCCAGAAATAAAAGCCGTGAGAGCTAATCCTAAAAGTAAAAAAGTATTGTAATTAGAAAGTATGTTGTAAGAGTTTATTTCAAAATCCATATAAATTATAATATGTATAACTATTTTTTTTTAAATAAAAAACAGGTTCTATAAGCCGGGTTCTGTTTTCTGCAAGCAGAACTTTCATCATTTATCTATGCAGCCTACCCTCTTTAATATAACCGAAGTTATTGCAGCGAGCCGCCACAAAATTAAAGTTTACATGGCCTTACAACATAAGAGGTTTGTCCTGTGTAATTATTACTAACTACGCATGTGAGCTCTTACCTCACATTTTCACTATGACCTTAATTGCTTAAGGCTACCTGGTTTTCTGCGACACTATCTGTTACGCTATATTCCTATTTGCGCACCCACTTTTTCAAATGGCATATTGCTCTGTGTTGCCCGGACTTTCCTCCCTTAACAATAAGAGCGATGAAACGAACCTGTTTTTTTGTAAATATACGAAACCTTTAGGTATTAGGTTTCGTTTTTTGTAAATTTTAAAAATAGAAAAGAAAATTATTATTGCCTTTTATCAATACCCCAAAGTAATTTATTACGGAGTGTTTCAAAAAAATGTTGACCTTCTAAATTAATAAGGTTGAATTTAAAATCGGCTTTCTTTATAACAAGCTCTGAATTATTTTTTAAGGTTATGGAGCGAGAATCTAACGATACATTAAAACTTTCGTTACGGCCGCTAACTTTAAAACTAAGTGTTTTATGATTTGATATAATGATTGGCCTCACATTTAAATTATGCGGAGCAATTGGAGTTATAATAAAGTTTTCAGAATCCGGAACCATAATTGGTCCTCCACAACTTAATGAATAGGCTGTAGAACCAGTTGGAGTAGATACAATTAAACCATCAGCAAAATAGGAGTTTAAAAATACGCCATCAACAAACGTGTCGATGTTGATCATTGCACTCGATTCCTTTTTGTGAATAGTAAATTCGTTTAAGGCATAATTTAGATTATCGAATTCGGATTGTTTATTTTCTAATACAATTAATTCTCGTTTATCTAAGGTGAATTTTTCTTTGGTTAATAGTTGAAGTGCTTTTGCAAAGTCTTCTTTATAAACGGTTGCTAAAAAACCTAGTCTTCCGGTATTAACCCCTAAAACTGGTATACCCGATTTCCTAACAAAAACAAGTGTTTCAAGCATTGTACCATCACCACCTAACGAAATAACTACATCTGCAACGGAAATTAATTCTTCAGAAGTCGCATAACTTTTTATCTTAAATGGAATAGTTGAGCTTTCATTTAAAAAATCTAAGTAGGGTTTAAAAATGACGATATTAAATTTTTCTATTTCAGCTAATACAATTAACTGTTCGATATAACTCGAATAATTATCTTTTGTATTGCGCGCATAAACAGCTATTGTCATTTTTTTTTTAAGAATAATATTTTTAAATATTTAAAAAATGAAGAAATTCATCAAATTTATTTTTCATATCCCCACTAAAATCACTGTTTTGAAACGATGCTTTTACCAAGTAATTGTAACGGTTAAATGTTTGCAAAATACGAGATAAATCTTCCACATTTATTTTTAAGGTTACTTCAACCTTTGTGCTATCTGGTAATGATGATACGTGGCAACTCAAAATCTTCGCATCATTTCCCTCAATAATACTTGATATTTGAGATAATGAATAATCAACTTGGTTAACTTCTAAAACTATTACACCGCCAGGATCTTGAACAGATGCCATGGTTGAAATATTTTGCAACAATCCTTTTAAGGTAATACAACCTTTATAAAGTTCTTTATCATCTAAAACTGGAATTAGTGTTAAATTAAAATCCATCATTAATTTTAATAAATCATAAGTATGTTGGTAATTATGAATAATAGGTTTTAATAAAGGTGTTTTTAATCTTTGTATACTATCTTCAGGAGTGTTATAATCTATTAAATCGTGTTCGGAAACTAATCCTATTAATTCTTTACCATTTACTACTGCTAAATGAGAAACTTTAAATTGTTCCATCCAATCCAATGCTAACTCAACCGAATCGGTCAGTTTTAATGGAGGAATTTCGTCTGTTATTAAATCGGCTACAAGCATGGACAAAAATACTATTTTATTTTATCACTTGAGTTAATTTTTACCTTTCATAACTTCCAAAACTTTCCTTAATTTCACACTCTGAATACTAACTAATTGATTATTATGATTTCTTTTGATAATACTGAAAATGCCTTTAAAGGCAAGGCAAACTCTGATTTAAATCGTTCATATTGGCTATTTAAAATGGTTGGAAATCCTACTTTAGTAAATATTTCGGCTAAACTTGCTCCAATTGGATTAAATATCGGATTTAAAGGTTTAATTAAAGCAACTATTTTTAAGCAATTTGTTGGAGGCGAAAATATTACAGAATGTAATAGAACCATTGCTGAATTAGGTAAATACAATATAGGAACCATATTAGATTATAGCGTTGAAGGTAAAGAAAGTGAAAAAGATTTTGATGCTTGTTGTGCAGAAACAATTGAAACTATTCATAAAGCAAAAAACGATAACCACATTCCTTTTTGTGTTTTTAAAGTAACCGGAATGGCTCGCTTTGATTTATTAGTAAAAGTGAGTGCTAATGAAACTTTATCTCAAATTGAATTAAACGAATTTGAAAAAATAAAAAAACGTGTAAATACTATTTGTGCAGAAGCTCATAAAGCCAATCAAGCTATATTTATTGATGCCGAAGAAAGTTGGATTCAGCCTGCAATTGATGATTTAGCAAATTCAAATATGTTGTTATTTAATAAAGAAAAAGCAATTGTATATAATACATTTCAGTTATATAGAAATGATAGATTAGATTATTTAAAAACCACTATTGCATCAGCAAAACAAAATAATATTTATATAGGAGCCAAATTGGTGCGTGGTGCTTA
>CAIYSA010000395.1 GCA_903928655.1 uncultured Bacteroidota bacterium | reverse complement strand
TCATCATCATCAGTATCATTCTTTTTAGGTTGTTTTGAATTATCTTTTTTAGAATCGGTATCTCCTACTTTTATTTGAAATTTCTGATCAGATTTTAATGTGTTTTTATTTGAATGAATGGTGTCTTTTTTAAATAGGCCAAACTCCTCTTTTAATAGCTGCTTTATTGATTGTTTTTCTTGTTGAATATCTTCCTTTATTTTTTGCTTTGCCCCCTTCCTATCGTATTTAATTATAGGATTATCAATTGGTCCTGTCATCAGAATAAAAACACTACGTCTGTTTTCTGGATCATTTTCAACTAAAGACAACTCTTCATCAAAGTTTTTATTTGATCGTGGTTTTTTTGCTAAGAGTTCGCTAATTAATAACTGAATATGATAATCAATCTGATTATCAAACGTATGTTTTCCCCATAATTCCATATTAAGAGCAGTAGATTTAATAGATGTTTTTGGTAGAGTAATAATTTTATTTTTAATTTCTAAACTACTTTGTAATGAGGAAAATTTAATATGTTTCAATTCGTTTAAATCGATGTATTTTGCCAAACTTTCTAAAGGTTTAAATCCGATAAGTTCTCCTTGCTCAATTAACAAACTACTTGTAGCATTTATTGTATTCAAATCTACATTTAATGCATTATCCCATGTTCCTGTAAAATCAATACTAGCTGTAGCAAAACCTTTTATATGATTATCCTGTAATACAGTTTGACCGAAATTATTTAATTGAAAAAATAATTGCTTGATATTTAGTTTTGAAACTTCACAATCACCAGAAATTTTTATAGCACTACCACTAGCATCGGCAAAGGCGTTTACAGATACACTACCATCCATTGCTAAAAAGGTCATGTCTTTTACAACAACTTTTTGATTTTTAACAAATAAACTACCACTCATTTGCTGAGACTCAAATTTTTTAAAGGTGAATTTTTTTATTATAACAGCTAAATTTAAATCTAAATTAGAAGGAATTTCAACGGAGGTTGATTTTGAATCCCCGTTATTCGAAAATATAAAATCTTCAAGTTCAATGGAATTTGAAGTTACAGTAGAATTAATTGTTAAATTAGATTTCACATCAAATAAATAACCTAAAAAATTAGGCATTTCACCAACAATTGTAACATCTGAATTTCCTTTAATCAATTTTAAATTTGTTACTTCTAAATTTCTATTAGTAAGTTTAACTTCTCCTTCAGGAATATTAATTTCTTTTTCAGAGTGTTTAAATTGTGTTTTAATATTTAATAATTTTGCAGTTCCATTGGCAATAATATTTGGATTAAAAGCGTTTGATTTTAATTCATTAATGAAACATTCAATATTTGCATTTAGAGAAATTGATCCGCTTAAATTTTGCAAAGTATCAATTAAGTAAAAAGCAGAAAGCTCTGCTAAATTTGTATTTGCTTCAACATCTAATTTAATATAGGGGTCATTAAAATTAGTTATTTCAACGTTTCCACTAAATGTATTACTATTTAAGTTCGCTTTAATATTTTTAAGTTTTAACAAACTTCTATTTTCATTTATTAAAATAGTTCCTTCTAAATTTACATTACTCAACTTAGTACTATTTTTTTTATAGATTATGTTTGCTTGTTTGATACCAAAGTTAGAGGAAACTGATAATGGAGTTCCTGCTTTATAATGGCATTCACCTTCAGCATAAAATATTCCATCACTTTCATAATCATTAATTTTATTTTGAAAGTTTTCCGGTAATAATGATAGTGTGTTTGAAATATCTAAATTATTCCCTTTAAAAATGATATCAAGGCTTACCAAGCTATCCGTAAAAACAAATGCGCCTTTGCTATTTAAAAGTGTTGCATTAATTTTAGTATCAGCTTTTATTATTTTAAAAGTTGAACCTGAAACATCAAGTTCAACATCTAACTTTAACTTTTTGTGATTAAGGTATTTAACTTTTTGAACCTGGAATAAATCAATATAAGCTAAACCACTAACATTTAAAAGATAATCCGATTCAGTAAATTTACCGCTAAACTCAACTTCATTTAGCTTAGTTGAGAGCTTTATTTTATTGTTTATGTTCTTATAACTTAAAAATACATTGGTTAATTTAATTTTTTCTAATGCAAATTTTA
>CAIYSA010000394.1 GCA_903928655.1 uncultured Bacteroidota bacterium | reverse complement strand
CTTATTTCAAAATATTCAAATAATAAATTTAAAAAAAATACTTTTAAATGTTTATGTGTTGTTTTTTTTAATAACATGAAAAATATTTTTTTATAATTATTTTTTGTGATTTCATTTTTAATATCATCAAATATTTTTAATATTGTTTCTTTAGATTTTATACGCTTTAAGTTTTTCACTTTAGTATATAGATTATTACGCTTTCCCATTTGTAAACCAAGTTGTTTTATAAAAATAATGTTAGCATTCTTCACAAAAGTCTAATTAAAATAAGTTTACATCGATACCAGCATTAATTAACCAATTATGATTAAAATGTGTAAATCCATTTTGGAAAGGCAAATTTCCATATGGAATTGCGGGATGATTTACCCAAACCCAATATCTAGCAATTGCATTAATTTTAGCAGTCCCATTTATTACCCCTCCCATAATATTTTGATCTGGGAAACCTCCTTGAGGACTCGGTGTACGTATACACCCGAAAGTGATATTAGTCCTGTTAACATTTTCAATTATTTGGTTCCATAAAATTTCAAGATGATGCAATTGACTAAATTTAGTCGTACAATATACAAATTCAATAGTTGGATTATTATTTAAAAATTCAACTATAGGAGCAACGTTGTCAATTGCTTGGCCATTCCTAACAGCATTATTTACATATTTGTCATCATGATTACCCAATGGGACTAAAACATCTTGAACCAAATCCGCAAAAGCCAATTCAAATTGTTTACAAAGTTCTAATATCTGATTTAAAGTGGGATTTGGCGCTCCTGCAATCAAAGACCGTTTCCTACTACTTGTTAATTGATTAATGTTACCTGGAGCTAAATTATTAGCCAAATTGTACATTACAGGCCAAAAATAATTTCTTCCATAAAAAAAATCTGCTAGATTACCTTGAACATTTGCCTCATTATAAGTGCCAATTATTAAAACTTTAGGCTTGTAATGAGTAGTATGTAATATAGCAGAATTTGTATAAAATCTATTATCACCATTAAAATTTGGTGTATTTAAAAAAATGTGTGGCATAATTTAAGATTCAAATAAAATCTTCCCATTGTATGTAAGAACCAAACAGTCAACTGAATTTCCTCCTCCATTAGGATTGCAAGTTGAAAGAAAGTATTCAGCTATATCAGTATCATCCAATCCCTCCATAATACATCCATTGACACATATATCCCAATTTTCTTTAAGAAAGTAAACTACGGAATCTATATCTTTATATGGTTCATCAAAATTAAAGTTGTGGTCTACGTGTTCAAGTCCACTTTTGAAATATTCATGTATATTATTCAGGTCGAAATCTTGTTTCTGAATACAGGAAACAACCCCATAACCATTATCTTGGTTCCTTTGTAGTGTTATTTTACTCATTTTTATTTGTTTTTCAATTAAATATTTTTTACAGCTCTGACGAAATTTTTCATGTTCTTATCCGCAGGGCTTTTATATCCCATAACAAAATCTTGATAATAGTAGTATATACCAATTGGGTCTGCACTCCAATAATTGGATTTATTGAATCCCCCAATTTTTCCCATATTATTAAACAGTATATTAAGTTCAAATCTATTGGGTAAGCGCCAACCATTTCCTAAATTCTTACATTGAAAATTTGCATCATCCCAATTCATTTCTTCTTTAAAGTCGAATTTAGTAACTTCTATACGATCGATTTTAATAGGCTTCCCTACTATTTCATTTATTTCATATAT
>CAIYSA010000393.1 GCA_903928655.1 uncultured Bacteroidota bacterium | reverse complement strand
TACCTGAAATAACATTAGATTTTGGGGTAAATGAAAAAGGATAAGTTTCTTTATCGAAGTATGGATTTCCTATTATCTGAAACGGAAAGTTAGTTCCTCTTCCCAAACTTACAATTGTTCCTTCAAATAAACCTAATGTTGGATATAATAGAATGGCCGTATCATTCGGTAAATTTGGTGATGGTTTTACAGGCAAGCCTGATACAAGTTTTTTTCTATCATAATTTTTTAATGGAATTATTTCGAGTTTACAAGTTAATTTATTTTTTAACCAAGCTTCTCCGTTTACCATTTGAGCATATTCCCCACAAGTCATTCCGTAAACAATTGGTACATTATGCAATCCTAAAAAGGATTTATATTTGTCTGTCATAACTGGCCCGTCTATATAAAAACCATTAGGATTTGGTCTGTCTAAAATTATAAGTGGTTTATTGTTTTCTGCACAAGCTTCCATTATATAAGTCATTGTAGAGATGTAAGTGTAAAATCGTACGCCAACATCTTGTATATCATAAATTACAATATCAATTCCTTTTAAGTCTTCTTTAGTTGGTTTTTTATGAGAGCCATAAAGTGATACAACTGTGATATTTGTTTTAGGGTCTTTTCCACTTTTAACTTTTTCACCAGCGTCTGCAGTTCCTCTAAAACCATGTTCTGGACCAAATATTTTTACGATTTTTACTTTATGTTTCAGTAAGGTATCAACTAAATGTTTGGTATTTATAATACCTGACGCATTTGTTACAATAGCAACCTTTTTGTTTTTTAATTTCGGTAGGTATAATTCTGTTTGTTGGGCACCAGTTGTAATAGAAGTATATAATTGAACATCAACTTGTGAAAACAAACATAACGTCGTTAAAAAAAACAGACTGAAAAATAAATAGAATCGCATATAATAGTTTAGCTTTACCATGCAAATATACGACAATTTGAATTTTTCTAATTACATAGCCAAGCGAATTTTAAGTAGCGGAAAAGAAAATAGTAATATGTCGAGCCCTATTATTAAAATAGGAATTATCGGCATTGCACTTGGCGTTGCGGTCATGATTATTACCTTAGCTGTTGTAACAGGCTTTCAGCAACAAATAACAAATAAGATTACAACATTTACTTCGCATCTTCAAATTAATGATTACGATCAAAATCAATCTTTGGAGCCTAATCCAATTATGGTTAATGATTCTATTTTAAAAGCAATTGGCAGTATTCCAAATGTAAAATTATACCAGTCATTTGCGACAAAAAATGGTATTTTAAAAACAAAAACTGATAATGAAGGAATTGTTTTAAAAGGTGTTGACGAAACTTATGATTGGACTAATTTAAAACCATACATTAAACAAGGAACTGTGTTGTCATTAAATAAAGATACAGTTTCAAAACAAATATTTATTTCGCAAACTCTTGCTAATAAGTTAAACATAAAGTTGAATCAAAAAATGTTGGTTTATTTTATGAGTAAGAAAAAAATGAATGATACAACTTTAAGTGGTTCAAATTATATTGATTATGAACCTCGTGTAAAAGATTTTTATGTGAAAGGAATTTTCAATACAGGGTTTTCAGATATTGATAAAAATTTGGTTTTTGTTGATTTAAAACAAATTCAGAAACTTAATTATTGGGAATCAAATGAAGTTGCTGGTTATGAAGTCTTTTTAAAAGATTTTAATTTATTAGAACAATCACTTGAAGATGTGAATGATATTGTTGGCTATAAATACACCGTTAGTTCAGCAAAACAATTACAAAACTCTATTTTTAGTTGGTTAGAAATGATAGATGTTAATGCAGTTGTAATTATAACTTTAATGGTATTAGTTGCTGCTATTAATATGATTTCTGCGCTACTTATATTAATTTTAGAACGTACAAACATGATTGGTTTATTAAAAGCTTTTGGTTCCTCAAAACAATCAGTCAGAAAAATATTTTTTTATGTGTCAATCCAATTGTTATTTAAAGGCTTATTAATTGGGAATTTTATTGGTATTGGATTTTGTTTAATTCAAAACTATTTTCATATAATTCCTTTAAATCCAACAACGTATTATTTAGATTCTGTTCCAATTAATTTATCGATTTTACATGTGTTATTTGTAAATGTTGGTACAATTGTTATTTGCATGTTGATGTTGTTTTTACCAACACTTATTTTAAATAAGATTACTCCTATAAAAGCAATACAATTTAGTTAAGGAGTGTTTACTCAAAATTATAATTTCT
>CAIYSA010000392.1 GCA_903928655.1 uncultured Bacteroidota bacterium | reverse complement strand
TTTTTACAAAAAATAAAATTTTTTAATATTAACGATTTATAAAATTTAAAATGATTATTAGAAGTAAAGCACCATTAAGAATAGGATTAGCCGGAGGCGGAACAGACGTTTCGCCATACAGCGATATTTTTGGAGGAGCAATTTTAAATGCGACTATTGATTTATATGCTTACGCAAGTATTGAGCCTTTAGAAAATAATAAAATAGAATTTTGCATTGATGGTTCGGGTAAATGCATTGTATTAAACTCTTCGAAAGAATTAGAAATTGTTGAAGGCTTCGAATTATTTATTGGAGTTTATAATCGCATTGTAAAACAATTTAATTTACCAGCTTTATCTTTTCGTTTAACTTCCTTTATCGAAGCGCCTCAAGGTTCTGGTTTAGGAACTTCTTCAACCATTGTTGTTTCTTTAATTGGGGCTTTTGTAGAATGGTTTAAATTGCCTTTAGGTAAATATGATATTGCACACTTAGCTTACGAAATTGAACGCAAAGATTTAAATATGAGTGGTGGCAAGCAAGACCAATATGCCGCAACTTTTGGTGGCATTAATTTTATGGAGTTTTTAGCAAATGATAAAGTAATTGTAAATCCTTTGCAATTAAAAGACGAAGTACTTTATGAATTAGAATTTAATTTATTATTATATTTCACTGCTACACAAAGACTTTCGGCTACTATCATTAATGAGCAAGTAAAAAATGTTAAAGATAATAATGAAAAGTCGGTTGAAGCAATGCATCATTTAAAAGAGCAAGCGCAACAAATGAAAGATAGTTTATTGCGTGGTGATTTAAATAGAATTGGGGAAATACTTCATTACGGTTGGACTAATAAAAAACAAATTGCACATTCAATCAGTAATCCATTAATTGATTCCGTTTATGAAACAGCATTAAAAGCTGGTGCAACTGGTGGAAAAATTTCAGGTGCTGGCGGTGGTGGATTTATGTTTTTTTATTGCCCTGCTGTTTCAAAAATTAAAGTAGCAAAAGCTATTGAAAATTTAGGAGGCAATGTACAATCATTTAAATTTACGCAACAAGGCCTAACTACTTGGACGAGTTTGTAATTCTCTAAACTAAAAACGGATTGTTTAATCTTTCAAAGCCAATGCTTGTAGGGCTTCCATGTCCGTTATAAACTTTCATGTCATCACCTAAAGCAAATAATTTGTTTTTTATAGCCGAAATTAAATCATCCATATTACCCATTGGTAAATCCGTTCTTCCAATACTTCCATAAAATAAAACATCACCAGCAATCATAAACTTTTGCTCTTTATTATAAAATGTAATACTTCCTGGCGAATGACCTGGCGTATGAATGGTTTGCAATTTCGAATTCCCAAACTCAATTACATCGCCTTCTGTTATATAATTTGCTGGCATTGGGCTTTGTTGAGCATTTAAACCATACATGGTTGCACTAGCCAAATGTTTTTCTATAAAATACAAATCACTTTTATGTACTTCTGGTAAAAAACCATACGTATCATGCACATATTTATTTCCATTAATGTGATCAATATGTCCATGTGTTAAAATTAAGCGTTTCACAATTAATTGATTATCCGAAATAAAATCACTTAATTTTTTATCCTCACTTGCCGTATTATTTCCTGGGTCAATTATAACACATTCCTTTGTTTCATCATATAAAACATACGTGTTTTCTTGAAAGGGTCCGAACACAAAATCATGGATAGTTATCATAGTTTTATTAAAATTAATTTGCTAAATTTAGGGCTTATTATTAAATTTTCTTGTGAAAAGATTTCTTTCGATATTTATATTTCTTTTTATTACAAAAGCTGTTTTTCCGCAATTTTATTACGGCTCTCAACTCGAATTTGGTAAAAATAGGATGCAATACCAATCTTTTAATTGGACTTACTTTGATTTTGAACGTTTTCGCGTTTATTTGTATGAAGGTGGGCAAGAAATTGCACGTTATGCTGCAACATCTGTAAACAGGCAATTACCTGTAATGGAAAAACGGCTTGATTTTCAGGTAGATGATAAAATTGATGTGATTGTTTACAATAATCAAAATGATTTTAAGCAATCTAATATAGGACTAGCAGGAGAAGAAAATGGAAATATTGGTGGTGTAACTAGAATTATTGGTGACAAAATATTTATTTATTTCACCGGATCTCATTCTGATTTAGATAAACAAATACGGGCAGCATTAGCAGAACTAATGATTGACAAAATGATGTATGGTGGCCGTACGCGTGATGTAGTAAAAAACTCAACATTACTTGTTTTACCAGATTGGTTTAAAAACGGATTAATATCATATATTTCAGAAGGTTGGACAACAACTATTGATAATAAAGTGATGGATGCAATTCAAAACAACCGTTTCTACAAATTCAATCAATTAACTGGTAACGATGCAACAATGGCCGGGCATGCTTTATGGTATTATGTTTCGGATACTTATGGAGAAGCAGTGATCCCTAGTTTGTTATACATGACAAAGGTTAGCCGAAATCCAAATAATGCATTTATTTATGTTTTAGGGTCTTCAGTTGAAAACATGACCAATGATTTTACAAATATTTTCGGTAATCGTTATTTTGATTTTAAAGATTCTGAAAGAAAAAATCCAGCTTCACAATCAGTATTAAGAAAGCAAAAAAAATCAAGACACTATTATCAATTAAAAGTTAGTCCCGATGGCCAAAAAATAATATATGCAACCTCCGAATTAGGGCAACAAAAAGTTTGGGTAAACACATTAGGCGAAAAGAAAAGCAAAAGGCTTTTAAAATTATATCCAAAGTTAGAAAGACTCGAAGATAATAGTTACCCATTATTGGGATGGCATCCAAACAATGCTGTAGTTGCTATGATATATGAGCGAAAAAATATTTTAAAAATTCACACTTATGATTCTGAAACAAAAGAAAATTTTAAAAGACCAATAACAGGATTTGAAAAAATAAATAGTTACTCATTTTCACACGATGGTAAACGCATTGTGATGAGCGCTGTAAAAAAAGGAAAAGGACAATCAGATATTTTTATTTTTTCGTTAAATAGTGGTGGTGTTGAGCAAATCACAAACGATTCTTGGGACGATAATAACCCTGTTTTTGTTGACAATTCGAAAGGTATTTTATTTGAATCAAACAGATTAAATGACACCATAAAAGGAAATGAAGACGCAAAATTGAATTTCAAATTCAACAGAAATAATGATATTTTTTATTATAACGCTCAAACAAAATCAACATTATTAAATCGTGTAACTAACACGCCACTAATAAATGAAACAAAATCACAAGAATATAATACGGGTATTATTTCTTTTCTTAGTGATTCGAATGGAATTTATAACCGTTACATTGGTGTGTTGGATAGCTCAATTTCATTTGTAGATACCATTGAACATTTTAGATATTTTTATAAAACGAAAGCGATTACTAATTATAGCAAAAACATTCAAGAACACAATATCAATAACCGTTTTACAAAATATGCAGAAATAATAATTGAAAATAATAAAGAAAAATTATTTGTTTCACCACTTGTAAATACGAAGGAATTAATTCCACTTAAAACAAAAAACACATGGTTTCGAGGCGCTCCCGCTTCAATACTTTCTGATCCCGACAGAATAAAAATTATTAATCCAATCAGGGTTGATGAAAATGTGTCGCCTCAAAAAAGCGATACGACTACAAATACAAATCAAGGAATTGATTTTGAAAATTATAGTGTGAATGGCGTTCGAAAAAAAGAAGAACCAATTACACCAAACATTCGAACCAATCCATCCTTAGCAAACACTAATCCTCAAAATATAAAGCCATCTGCTAATGATGAGCTACGCTTTCCAATTCAACAAAACTACTATACTAATTTTAAAACAGATCAAGTAGTAACGCAATTAGACAACTCTTTTTTAGGAACAAATTACCAGCGCTTTGCAGGCGGTGGAAGTCCTATTTATTTGAATCCTGGCCTTAATGCGTTATTTAAAATTGGCTTAAGTGATTTGTTTGAAGATAAACGCATAGTTGCAGGATTTAGAATTGCAGGCTCGTTAGACAACGAATATTTATTAAGCTGGGAAAATAGAATTCATAAAATAGACCGTCAATTAGTGCTTCATAGGCAATCCTTTTTAAAAGTAAACGGAACAACTGGCGTTACTAAAATACAAACGCACGATGCTCGATATAGCTGGAAACTACCATTTAGCGAAGTGTCTGCCATTAAATTTTCTACAATGTACAGAAACGATAGAACGGTTTTTGCATCTCTGGGAGATATAAGTTTAGCAAAACCTCACGTTTATGATAATTATGGCGGAGTTAAATTAGAATACATTTTTGATAATACCAGAAAGCGTGGTTTAAATTTATATAACGGAACGCGGTTTAAATTATGGAGTGAATATTGGAGATTAATAAAAGAACAGCAACATGATTTATTTACTTTTGGTTTTGACTTTAGAAACTACAAAAAAATTCATCGTGATTTAATTTGGTGTAATCGTTTCGCTGGCGCAACTTCATTGGGTACTGACAGATTAATATATTATTTGGGCGGTGTAGATAATTGGTTAAATCCTCAATTTGATCAAACAATAAATATTGTGAAGCCAGAGCAATATCAGTTTCAAACCCTTGCAACTAATATGAGAGGCTTTAAACAAAACACACGTAATGGAAATAATTTTGTTGTGTGGAATAGTGAATTACGCTGGCCTATTTTTAAATATTTATTAAATCGTCCAATAAAATCCGACTTCATCAGTAACTTTCAAATTATTGGTTTTGGCGATTTAGGAATGGCTTGGTATGATAAAAATCCGTATAGCGAAGAAAACGTTTTAAATAAAAATGTATTTGTTGGCAATCCTATAACCATAACAATTTACAATCAAAAAGAACCAATAATTGGTGGTTATGGAATTGGTTTACGTTCCAGATTATTAGGATATTTTATCAGAGTTGATTTTGCTTATGGTGTAGATGATAAAAAAGTTCAAAAAGGAATGACTTACTTATCACTCTCAACAGATTTTTAATAACTATAAATACATCTTTTTATTTTAAAAAAATGCTAAATAAAAAACCAATGGATTCTACAATTATTGTTATTTTACTATCAGTTGGATTAGCTGCTGGTTTTTTGAGTGGTTTAGTAGGAATTGGAGGCGGAATAATTATTGTTCCTGTTTTAGTTTATTTCCTTGGCTTTTCGCAACACCAAGCTCAAGGCACTACCCTATTTATGTTTTTATTACCTATTGGCATATTTGGGGTTTTAAATTACCATAAACAAGGTTATGTTGATTATAAAACGGCCTTAATAATTTGCAGTACGTTTGTTTTCGGAAGTTATTTTGGAAGTAAATTTGCTATTACACTCGACCAGAAAACAATTAAACAAATATTTGGTGTTATTATTATTTTACTTGGCTGTAAAATGCTTTTTTGGAAATAAAATTAAGTATTCCAAATTTGCCAAGCCTTATCAGCTTGCAACTTCAGCATATTTAAACCATTAATGGTTATAGCACCTTTCTCTTTTCCTTTTTTCAAAAAAAGAGTTTCTTCAGGATTGTAAATTAAATCAAATAATAAATGTTCGTTTGTAAGGAATTCAAAAGGTATTGCAACACATTCTTCTGAATTTGGAAACATACCAACAGGTGTGCAATTTACAATAAGTTTAAAGGCATTTAATACATGCGTATTTAATTCATTATAGTGAAAACAATTTTTTGTTTTCTTTGCTCCACTGGTCACAAAATAATAATCCACACCAATGTTTTTTAATGCATAAGCAATTGCTTTCGATGCACCACCTGTGCCTAGTATTAAAGCTTTTTGATGCATTGGTTCTAAAAATGGTTTTATGCTTTGTGCAAATCCATAATAGTCGGTATTGTAACCTATTAAATACTTGGTGTTATTTTTTTCAATTATTTTAATGCAATTTACAGCACCAATAATTTTAGCGGTTTCATCTATTTCGTCAAGTAACGGAATAATAGATTCTTTAAAAGGCTTGGTTACATTTAAACCAACAATGTTATTTTCATTGATGATTGACTTTAAATTATCCAAATTCAACATATCAAAATTTTGATATGTGTATTCTTTTAAGTTTAATTCTAAAAATTTATTTTGAAAATATGTTTTAGAAAACGAATGAGAAACTGATTTACCTATTAGACCAAAATTCATTTAATTTAGTCTCTTTCGTCAGTTATTTGATCAGCTTTAAAGGGCTTTAAATCAAAAACAAAAACGGCATCGGCTAATACCAAATTTGGTTTAAATGTTTTGATCTCATAGGTTTGAGTGCTGCCATCTTTCATAAACATAACCATTTTAACCATTTGCTTTTTAGTTTTATCAATATACAATTTTACGGTATGAAATTTCTTTTTTTCAGGTTTTATAGTAGGAAATAACGTAATGACATGACAAGTAGAAACGCCAATTTTTTCTTCTTTATCATATTTATATTTATACCCAGTTTCGTACATGGTAAAAATTTTGGAAGGATTTAATTGGTCTTCATTTGATGCGTCAAAGCTTTTGATTGTAACCTCTGCAGCATCCTTATTATGAGCCCAAATTGTTTTACCATCGCAAACAATAACATTACCCGGAATATCTAACTTAAATTTATTTCCCTTAACCTGAACTTTACCAGTTTGTTTTTCTATTTGCTTTTTTTCTTTACTAATAATAGTAAAAACATATTCGGAAACAATTGTTTTGTAAGCTTTGGTGGCTTTACTCAAATCATCTAAAATTGGCTTCGCTTTAGGATCTTGGTCTTGCGCAAAAGAAAAATGAGAAATTAAAATTAATGTCGATATGAAGCTAAATAGTTTTTTCATTTTATAAATTTTATAATAAGCAATATTACAAGGCGTGTGCCACTAATGGGTTGTAAAAATAGACATTATGTTTAATTGTGTTAAAAAAATAAAGCCATTTTGTGGTAAAAATTAAATAATAATGTAATAATACTAAAAATGTTAAAAAAACTTTGTGAATCCCAAAAAATGTATTAAATTTGCAATCCCAAATCGAAAGAAATGGTGTTGGTCCGGTAGTTCAGTTGGTTAGAATGCCGCCCTGTCACGGCGGAGGTCGCGGGTTCGAGTCCCGTCCGGACCGCAGAAATGCAAATAAAAGCCTGTAAATTAAACATTTACAGGCTTTTTGATTTTTAAAGGCACAGTTTTTATTTTTTAAGTATTATATTTAAATCTCTAATTAAGTATTTCAATTTATATGTCCATATTTCAAAAATCAATAGTTAAAAAACAGAATATAAAATGGCATTGACAATGCACAAACCAAAATAAGTAATGAAGGAAAGCGAAGAAATAATACAAGCACTTTTGAAATTCAGAAATGAAAGAGATTGGGAGCAATTTCATAATCCAAAAGATTTGGCATTGGCTATAAGCATTGAATCTGCTGAACTTTTAGAAATATTTCTTTGGAAGAAAGCAGACGAAGCAAATACTGAAAAAGTAAAAGAGGAACTTGCCGACATTTTTTCATTTGCGTTTTTGCTTGCTGAAAAATATGGATTTGATGTAAAAGAAATTATTTTGGATAAAATTAAAACAAATGGAGAGAAATATCCTGTAGATAAGTCTAAAGGAACAGCAAAAAAGTATGATGAACTATAACCAAGATTTTGAAATAAACAAAATTATATTCAATAGCAATGGATTGAGTTCTATTCAATCAAAATATTTTGTAAGCGAAAATTGGCCAATCGTATATATTTTAAATAATAATGGCATAAATCAAGCCTATGTTGGTGAAACCATCGATACTAATGCTCGAATTTTTACGCATTTACAAACAGCTAGTAAAAACCATTTACAAGAAGCTCATTTAATTTCTAGTAAAAAATTCAATAAATCGGTAACATTAGATATTGAATCTAATTTAATAAAGTATCTACATGCTGATGGGAAATACAAATTATTAAATGGCAATTTAGGTTTGGTAAATCATTCTTATTATCAAAGGGATGAGTTCTACTGGAACATGTTTAAAGATATTTGGAATGGGTTGATAAGTAATGGAATTGCACAACATAGCTTAGAACATATTTCAAATAGCGACTTGTTCAAATATTCACCATATAAGACTTTATCATCTGATCAAAGGAAAAATTTAATATTAATTATAGATGCGCTTCTTTCTGATAATAAAAAAACGGTATTGGTAGAAGGAGGAGCAGGCACAGGGAAAACTATATTAGCTATATTTCTTTTTAAGTTAATGCTAACTTCTGATGAAGATTTTAATTATAGAGAATTTGGTGAAGATGAAATTGAATTTATAGAAAAGGTAAGACAATTAAAAATAAAGTTTCCAAATCCTAAAATGGGTTTAGTTATAGCAATGGGGTCTTTTAGAAAACTATAAAAAAGGTCTTTAAAAATATTAATGGTTTAAATGCTAATCTTGTTATAGGCCCTTCAGATTTGGAATATGAATCGTATGATATACTATTCGTAGACGAATCACATCGTTTGAGAAAAAGAGTGAATTTGGGTCCATACTTTAAAATTTTTGACAGGGTTTGTAATGCATTAAAACTTGATAAACAAAACACCTCAGAATTAGCTTGGACTCAATTAAGGTCAAATAAAGTATTATATTTTTATGATGCTAAACAATCTATAAAACCATCTGATGTTGATGCTATTGATTTTGAAAACTTAAAAAATGCTGCTAACTCTATAAATGTCAAATTACATTCGCAGTTTAGAGTAAAAGGAGGTAATGGTTTTGTTGATTTTGTTAATAATTTATTAGACAATACTTTTAAGGATAAAGAGTTCAAATACAACGATATTAAGTATGACTTGCAAATGTTTGAGAATTTTTCTGATTTCGTAAATGAACTAAGAGAAAAGAACCAAAAACATCAGCTTTCAAGATTTATTGCTGGCTATGCTTGGCCATGGATAAGTCAAAATGATCCATCAGCATTTGATATTGAAATAGATAACATTAAACTAAAATGGAACTCAACTGCAAGTGATTACATAAATTCTGATATCAATGCACAAGAGGTAGGATGTATTCATACTACTCAAGGCTACGATCTCAATTATGCGGCTATAATTTTTGGACCCGAAATTATATATAATCCAATATCAAAAGAAATAGAGATTGTTAAGGAAAACTATAAAGACAGAAATGGTTCTGCAACCATAAGGGATAATGCTATATTGAAAAAATATATAGTAAATATATACAAAACTATTATGCTAAGAGGTATACTAGGTTGCTACATTTATGCGTGTGACGAAAATTTGAGAAATTATTTCAAACAACATATTCATACATTTAATAAAAATAAGAATACATTAATTGAGATAGCTGAGCCAAAAGATATTAAATTGGTTCCATTTGAAAATAGTGTACCATTATATTCATTGAAAGTTGCAGCAGGTGAATTTAAATTTAATGACAGTATACCTGAAGAAAAATTCATTTTTGTTCCTAATGGAATAAGAATTACACAAGACCATTTTGCTTGTAAAATAATTGGCAACTCCATGAATAAAATTGTTCAAGATGGTCAAATTGCTTTATTTAAAAGGTATAACGGTGGAAGTAGAAACGGCTTAATGGTTATTGCGGAATATTTTGACCATCAAGATTTAGAATATGGCTCTTGCTATACTTTCAAGGAATATTATAGCCAAAAAGCAATTGACGAAGAAAATTGGCGACATGAAAAAATTATTTTGAAACCAAAGTCTTTTGATTCTAACTATCAAGATATTGTAATTGACCCAAATTCAATAAGTGAAAAAACATTTAGTGTGATAGGAATATTTGAATGTGTTATTAAAGAATAAAACTAACCCTTACCATAAATCTTAACCCTTCAAAGATTCCAAATAACTCCTTTCAATGTCTTCTGGCTTTTCCGCCCTTGTTGGTGTTTTCACCAAAAAGGATAAAAAGCTTAATTTCTTCATTTGTAATATCTCAAAATTTGAAAATGCCTTTGAGTTTTTAAATTCAATATAAGAACAAACGGTAAAATTGTGTATAAAACAAAAAACCCCTAAAGTTTTCACTGAAGGGGTTTTATTGAAAAATTGGCATCGACATACTCTCCCAGGTTTTAGACCAAGTACCATCTGCGCAGGTGGG
>CAIYSA010000391.1 GCA_903928655.1 uncultured Bacteroidota bacterium | reverse complement strand
TGTATTTTAGGTTATGCTAACATTACGTTGTTTATAATCAATGGTTTGCAAAGATAAATGCTCTCTTTTTTTGGTTTATTTTTGGTTTCAGCGGAAGGGCGCTTAATAAATCGATAAAGAAAATTTCCACAAAACTTGGTTTGGTTGTGTTTTTTATAGTCGGTTATTAAAAGCATGTTCTGATAATAATTTTGATGTTGAAAATATTTTTTAGAATTATAATGATTTACGAATAGTTAGAATTTCGATATTTTTTGAGCAGAATGTGAAATTATTTTGATGCTAATTGTTTTGAATTGTTAGAGAGATTGAATATTATTTATTAACCCTATAATATATTTATGATAAAACCTTTATTTATTTTATTTAACACAATTGCTGTGTTTTTATTCAGTTTCTTCTTTGGCGATCCTCCTTTAACAATTGAAGGGCATTTTCCAAAAATGGTTAAACCAAATACAGAGTTTACTGCTGAAATAGTTATAAAAAAAGTTGCAGTTGGTGGTTTTGCTAAATTACAAGTGGAAGTTCCTCAAGGCTTTACTGTTAAAGAACTAGATAGTAGAAATGGTAATTTTTCTTTTACCAATAATATTGCAAAAATAATTTGGACAGCCATTCCTGCAGAAGCTGAGGTTACCGTAAAGTTTACTTTAGTTGCAGATCCTTCGGCTATTGGATTAAAAACAATTACATCTAAATTTTCTTATGTAAATAATAATGAAAAGGTAATGGTAGAAATGACACCCGCTGAAATTATGGTTGGTGACAATGAAATAGTAACGAATAACAAGGTTGATTCTGCTAAAACTTTAGCAGTTGCTAGTTCAGAAACGAAAACAGAAACTCCTGTGGTTGCTCAAATTACAGAATCGGTTACGCCAAAAACTTCAATGGATAATTCAATTGAACAAAGTCCAGAGATTATTTGTAATAGATTAATTTCAAAAGGAGTTAATCAAAATCAAATTAATATTTCTGTTAAAATTAAAAAAGGAAATATTAAAGGATTTGCAAAATATCAAGAAATTTTACCTGTAGGATGTACAGCAAAATCTTCATCTACAAGCGGAAGCTCGTTTTCAGTTTCAGATGGAAAGGCTAAGTTTGTTTGGGTTTCTTTACCCGAAGATGAAGAGATGGTAATTTCATTTGTTTTAGAAACAAGTAATCTCACACCTAATGATGCAAAGCTAGAAAAAGGTGAATTTTCCTATTTAGAAAATGACCAAAGTAAAAAAACAAAATTACCAGTTGAATTAATTCCTGTAAATCCAACTATTGCTAGTGTTAAAACAAATACTGAATCTATAAATAATACAATTAATGCAACTACTTCTGAATCTGTGGTTAATAATGCTGTAGTAGAAACTCCCAAAACTAGTAATGAAAATAACGCTGTTATAACCAAAAAAGAAGGGAATGTTTTGTATTTAGTTCAAATAGGTGCATTTAGAGCAGCTATAGCTTCAGAAAAACTAGCTAAGAAATTTAGTATATCAGAAAATATTAAAAGTGAAATGGCTGAAGGATATAATAAATTTATGGTTGGCAATTTTAATGAATATAAACTTGCTAGAGACCATAGAGAAACAATTAAACAAAAAGGATGTGCCGACGCATTTGTTACAGCTTATAATGGCCCTAAGCGAATTACTGTTCAAGAGGCTTTAATGATTACCAATCAAAAGTGGTTTAAGTAACCACGTATTTAAAGTAGTATTAGCTTGCTTTTTTCAAAATATTTTGTGATAAGTTAGATGCAGTATAGTTCTAAATAATAACGAAATACGATTAATCCCTAAACTTTTTTCTTTTCATATATAAATGAGTTATTAAACTCATAATAATATAAAGCAAAATAATTAGCGGTATTCCAACAAACTCTAAAAAAATAAGTAAAAGTAAGCTCAGCCCTAAAAAAATATATTTTGTACGATTTCCTTTCCATCCAAAAGTTTTAAATTTTAATGCAAATAATGGAAGTTCGGATACAAGTAAAATGCTGAATATTATAGATGTTACTATTAGAAAAATGGGATTAAAGTAAATAAGATATTGATTATTGTTTTGTAAAACTAAAGGAATTGAACAAATAAAAATTGCAACAGCTGGAGTTGGAACGCCAATAAATGATGATGTTTGACGCGTGTCATTATTAAATATTGCTAAACGAATGGCTGAAAAAATTGTAATCACAAACGCTATTAAGGAAAGTTCTAAAGGAACATCATTGTTATCTAAATTATAAGTTATAATCCCAATTTCTAATAATTTGTACATAATAACTCCTGGCACAACGCCAAATGTTACCATATCTGCTAAACTATCCAAATCTTTTCCAATTGGTGAAACCACTCGCAGTAAACGAGCTGCAAAGCCATCAAAAAAGTCAAAAATTGCAGCAAGTCCAACTAAATAAGCCGACATTACTAAATCGCCGTCAAATGCTTTAACAATAGCCAAACAACCGCACAATAAATTGCAGCAGGTGATAGCATTAGGTATATGTTGTTTAATTTTCATATCAACTGTAAATATAATATAAATTAAATCGTTAGTATATTTACAACACATGCTTTTTAACTCAATCATATTTTTATTTTTTTTGCCTTTGGTTTTTATCGGCTATTGGGTTTTAAAGCCAAAGCATAGAAGCCTATTGTTGCTTTTGGCTTCATATTACTTTTATTTCTCATATAATCCTTGGTTTTTATTATTGCTCATCGCAACTTCTGGCCTTGATTATTATTTAGCAAGATTTATTTCAAATTCGGATGACCTTAATTATAAAAAAATTGTTTTAGCTTTTAGTTTAATAAGCAACATTTGTGTTTTGTTTGTTTTTAAATATTTCGTTTTTTTTTATAATTCAGTTGGTTCAATTTTCAGTTTTGAGTTTTCGGTTTTAAATTCATTAATAATTCCTGCAGGCTTATCCTTTTATACTTTCCAATCTATTAGTTATACTATTGATGTT
>CAIYSA010000390.1 GCA_903928655.1 uncultured Bacteroidota bacterium | reverse complement strand
TTTTTGTTAAAGCAAAAAAATGGTTTCCTTTAATTGAATCAATATTAAGAAAACAGGGCATTCCTGATGATTTTAAATACGTTGCTGTTATCGAAAGTCATTTATCTAATGTAACTTCTCCAATGGGTGCTGCTGGTTTTTGGCAAATAATGCCAGCAACGGCAAAAGGATACGGATTAATTATTAACGAAGATGTTGATGAAAGGTACGATGTCGAAAAATCAACTTATGTAGCTTGTAAACATTTTAAAGATGGTTATAATTATTTTCAAAATTGGACACTTTCTGCCGCAGCTTATAATATTGGAATTGGAGGAATTCAAAGTGCTCTAAAAAAACAAAACACAAATAACTATTATGATTTATTACTTAATGATGAAACTGGTAGTTTTATATACAGAATATTAGCCTATAAAACATTATTATCAAACCCCCAACATTTTGGCGTAACTAATAAATTGAAGTCAACTAGTTCTTTCCCAGCTTTTAAAATTGTAAAAGTAGATTCATCAATAACTAATTTAAGTGCTTTTGCAAAACATTTAAATACCAATGTAATTACTATTAAAACGTTTAATGCATGGCTTATTGGCGATAAATTAACAAATACAGAAAAACACGTTTACGAATTTAAAATCCCTAAAAATAAAAATTTAGATGTTAGCATTTATTACGCTGATGTGTTTCCTCATAAAACTACAGTTGATTCAACTATTAAATTAGTAATTACAGATTCAATTAAGCCTATTCTAGTTGATACATTAAAAAGGTAGTTGATTATCTTTAATTTATTAATTAAACAAATTTTTAAAACTTGTATAAAAGAATAAAAAAGTAAAGTAAAGTGTAAAGCACCAAAATATGGCAGATATACTTAAATAGGTAATTACTTTTCTCTTATCTTTATAAAAGCGTTCTGCTAAAAATGCACCAATTGGTATTGATAAAAAAATAGGCGTAAGTATAGCAATACCTGTTAACCCAAAACGATGTTTAATTCTTATTACACGTCTATTAGATTTTGTAAATATTTTTTTTGGATGTTTTGATGTAAACCATTTATCTTTTAATTTATCCCACCATTTTAATAAACCAGCACTTAAATAAGTAAAAACAACAGTGCCGAAAATAGCACCACTACAACTACTTAGCAATGCTAGTAAATAATTGGATTTATAAATGGCTATTACAGCAGGTATTCCTATTTTAGAAAGGGAAATAGTACATGCTAGGGCGGCGGAAATAAATTTCCAAAATTCGGTACTATTCATTAGTTTTTATAAAAATCAATTAAATTTTTTCTCCAAAGGCTAAATCTCCAGCGTCGCCTAAACCTGGTACAATGTAAGAATGTGAGGTTAATTCTTCATCAATTGCTCCACACCAAATAGTAAAATCTTTTGTTGGCATATTTTCTTTCACATAATCAATTCCTTGTTGACTGCTAATAGCAGAAACAATATGAGTATGACTAGGAGTCCCTTTTGCTAGAATTGCTTTGAATGCTAAAACAATTGAAGATCCAGTAGCAATCATTGGATCACAAAGTATTAAAGTTTTATTATCGATGGTCGGACTTGAAACATATTCAACATGTATATCAAATGTATTATCCTTGTGATGTCTTCTATAAGCTGAAATAAAAGCATTTTCAGCTTGATCAAAATAGTTAAGAACTCCAATGTGCATAGGTAAACCAGCTCTTAATATAGTTGCAATAACCGGTTGAGATATAATATGTGAAGTTTGTGCAATTCCTAATGGTGTTTGAGTATCACGGGTTTCGTAAGCTAATGTTTTTGATAATTCATAACTCATAATTTCACCCATTCGTTCTAAGTTTCTTCTAAAGCGCATACTGTCTTTTTGAATAGTAATATCACGAAGCTCAGCTACGTATTGGTTAAAAATAGAATTTTGTTGAGATAAATTATGAATCATAATACGTAGATAATACTAATTTTTATTTGCTCTAATTTATAATATATAATTTACAATTTATACTTTTTTTTACTAACGAAAAACACACCAAAAACTATACATAAAGCTGAAACAATTTTTATTGGTGTTAACTCATCCTTGCCCAAATAAACTGCTATCAGTGTTGCCAAAAATGGCTGAAAATAAATATACATACTTACAACTGATGAACTTAATGCTTTGAGGGCATACATATTTAGTAAATAAGCCAAAAAAGTAGTTCCTACAACAACAAATGCCATCGCCATTAAATCAGGTGGAGATAAATGAAGCCAATTTACTTCGAGTAAATCAGGCAAACCAAAAGGTAATAAATAAATAAAACCAAATAAAAACAACCATTTCATAACAGTAATAGTTTGGTATTTGATCATATATGGCTTTGCCATTACTACAAAAATGGCCCATGATAAAGAATTTACTAAAGTCATCAAATCTCCAGTAATTGTTTCACTTCCTAAAGTAAATGAGCCTTTAAATAATAATAAAGTTAATGCTCCAATTATACCTAAAGTTAAACCTCCAATTTTAAAAATGGTTATCCGTTCTTTAAAAAAAATAAGAGTAAATAACATAACTGCAATTGGATTACTTACCATAATAATGGCTGAATTAATTGGTTTTGTTAAGCTAAGTCCATAAATAAAAAAAACTTGATTAATACAAACCCCAAACAAGGCTAAAATCATTAATTTTTTGAGGTCTGATTTTTCAATTTTCTCCGATTTAATAAAAAATGAAAAGGTCCAAAACAATAGAAGTGCACCAATAATCCGCAGCATTACCAATCCTAATGGCTTTATGGCATTTGGCATTAAATCTTTTGCTACACTATAATTTAATGCATAAATAACTTGTGCAATAAATAATGATATGTGAGCTTTAACTGTTGGTTTCATTTTATTTGGTAAATATGCAGTATTATTTCCGAACTTTGTTACATGATTTTTATTGACCATTTAGGAAATACAATTGAATTAACCGATACGCCAAAACGTATTATTTCATTAGTGCCTTCGCAAACCGAATTACTGTGGGATTTAGGTTTGCATAATGAAATCGTTGGTATTACAAAGTTTTGTATTCATCCAAAAGAAATGTTTAAAAGTAAAACTAGAGTAGGAGGAACTAAAACTATTGATATTGATAAAATAAGAAATCTTAAACCTGATTTAATAATTGGGAATAAGGAAGAAAATGAACATTCACAAATTATTGAATTACAAAAAGAATTTAATGTTTGGATGAGCGACATTTATAGTTTGAATGATGCTTATAAAATGATTAATGATATAGGCGAATTGGTAAATAAAAAAAATGAATCACTTTTATTGATTTCAAGTATTAAGAAATCCTTTTCACTAATAAAAAAACATAATAAATCGGTATTGTATCTCATTTGGAAAAACCCTTTTATGGCTGCTGGTAAATCAACATTTATTGGTGATTTATTGAATGAAATAGGTTTAAATAACTGCCTAGAAAACAAAAACTTGCGCTACCCGGAATTGTTATTGGAAGACATCAAACAATTGAATCCCGATGTAATATTATTATCATCCGAACCTTTTCCTTTTAACGAAAAGCATATCGCCGAATTACAAAAAACAGTTCCAAATGCAACTATTCAATTAGTAGATGGCGAATTATTTAGTTGGTATGGAAGTCGATTATTGAAAAGTACTGAGTATTTTAATCAACTTACTTTATGATTCCTTAAATGCTTGGTTTAAACGTTTTAATACTAAAAACATAATACCTGTTGCAATTAATAATAACATACAGTTTACTAAAAAGAAATTTCCTTTATCATCAAATTTATCCCAGTTTTTGGCCAATACACCGCTTAACTTGTTACCAATGGCAGTTGCTAAACTCCAACCACCCATCATCAGAGCAGTAAATCGCAAAGGTGATAATTTTGAAACCATTGATAATCCCATCGGACTTAAAAATAATTCTCCAATTGTAATAACTCCATAGCTTCCAATCAGCCACATGGCGCTTGCCTTATGTATTCCATTATCGGAATAATGAACCGATAAAACCATCACTAATGTTGATAAAGCTGATATCAATAAACCATAAGCAATTTTTGTTGCAGTAGTTGGTTCTTTTTTTCTTCGTCTTAAAAAACCAAAAAACATTACGACTAATGGAGTTAAGGTTACAACAAAAAATGGATTTATAGATTGGAATAAATTAGTTGGGATTAAGTTTAATTTTTCACCATCTGCAGGATATTTTTCAGGAGCTAAATTTTTAAAATACTCGGGATAATCATACGTTTTTAAATTATTCCCTTTAGCATCCTTTATGCGTCTAAATTGATTATCTGTTAAGAATAAAGAGTCCTTTTTTGCTTCAATTGTTGCATCACATTGTGATAAAAATATAGCTGGTTTAATTAATACAGTTGGCATTTCTCTATCTGTATAAGATTTGGCATAGGTTGTAAGTGCTGTTCCATTTAATTTAAAAACTGCCCAAAATACAATTACAATTCCGAAAATGGTAAACATAGTTCCCATAGGTTTTTTTTCTTCGGTTGTACAACTTTTATAAATCGTATAGTAAAAATATATTACAGGAATACATGCGAATAAAAAAGCATCTGTGCTATCGCTTCCAAAAATATCATTAGGTAATAACCAACCAATTGCACCAAACCCAACAGCAATACCTAAAACTGCTAAAAAACGCATAATTATTGGTTTGTCTTGTGGCGTAGGTTCTTTTCTAATATCAACATGCTTATAATGTTTCATTCCCATCCAAAAAGTAATAACTCCAATAAACATTCCAACACCTGCAGCAATAAATGCTCCGCTCCAACCATATTTTATTTGCATATATGCTGCAATAAAATTGCATAAAAAGGCTCCAAGGTTAATGCTCATATAAAATATATTATAACCAGTATCTTTGTTGGCTTTGTATTGCGGATCATTATATAAATTACCTAAAAGTGTTGAAATATTTGGTTTAAAAAAACCATTTCCAATTACCATAATTGCTAAGGATGTGAAAAATGCCCATTCTTCTCTAATAGATAGTAAACAATAGCCAATACCCATTAAAATACCACCAAGTGTAACCGAAAACCGATAACCAAATTTCATATCTGCTAGCAAACCACCAACAAATGGAGTTAAATAGGCGCAGGCTATAAATGTTCCGAACATATCAGATGCCTTTGCGTTTTCCCAACCAAAACCTCCTTTAGCAGAATCCTCTGTCATGTAAAGGAAAAAAATCCCAATCATAAGATAGTATCCAAAACGTTCCCAAAATTCGGTAAATGCTAAAAATAATAATCCTTTAGGATGTTTTGATGTTGATGACATATAGTATTGTTTTGCGTTAAAGATATTATAATATACTTTACTTAACAATAAATTTATTTGACATAAGAACTTTTGAAGTTTTTATGTTTTTTATTGAAATGGTTATAATTTTAGAATTTTGAGAAACACCTTCAAGCAGTGTTTCTATAATGCTATCCTTAATCATATGAGAATACTTCATTCCTAAAATGTAACTTAATTGATACGTGTTTGCATTTTTTAATTTGGTAAATTTCGCGTTTTCGATATCCATTCGTAAAACAGTTTTTAAACTATCTGGGAATTTAATTAAAAACAAATCTGTTTTATTTTTAATAATGGTATCATTTTTCAATCCAATTTGAAAAAAAAGAAAACGATTATCTTCTTTTTTTATTTTAATATTATTCTGTGCATTTATAGAACAGGAAATAAGCAGAAAAATAATTACTAATCTTAGTTGGCCATCCATTCTTCAATTTTTGATTGATCAAGATGCATATAATCAACCCAATTTTCAACAACCGAATTATTAACCATATATATTGCTGGCATATCTAATCCAGCCAGATAAATAAAATTTTTACCATTTAAAATACAGTAATCAATATTAGTAGCTTTTGTATCTTCAAAAAAGGGCTTTATTTTATTAACTTCTCCATTAAGAACCAAATACATACTAATAGTTTGATTTTTTTCATGCATGATTCTTAATTTTTTTGCTGCAATTCGGCAATGTGGGCAACTCATGCTCATAAAGGCAATAATGTGCTTTCCTTTGCTTAATGTTGTTGGAGGAATATTTTTCTTTGCATCTTTATACAAACTATCTAATTCTAATTTAAAATGATCTTCTTTTTTTGTTAAGTAAGCTGAAGAATAATCCAAATCAATATAATTTAAAATATGGGGTAGGGCAAAAGCACTTAAAAATAAAATACCAAATAACCATTTACTGAATTTTCCATAATTTAAGCCGTTGTAATATTTATAAAGGAAAAAACAGGAAATTAAGGTAATTCCATTTTTAATTAATGCTTCACTTGGAGTCATAGATATTTTATTACCAAAACAGCCACAATTTCCATTATCACCAGTGTTTATAATTACAAAAACTAGGTACAGACAAAATATTACCAAAGAAACTGCCGTTAATTTAATAGTTATGCGCTTTATAAATAAACCGAAAATGAGTAATAAACCAATAAAAAACTCTAACCCAATCATAAACCTAGCAATGAATGGTGCTGATCTCCAACCGCCAATTCCTAAATCTACAAAAGTAAACTCAAAGGGTTCTATGGGCTCTAATTTAGAATAACCACTATAAATAAATAATAAGCCCATTGCTGAACTTAACAGAAAAAATAAAATTTTTAGTAGCAGTTGTTTTCTTGTCATAGTGATGATAAAGGTAATTATTTAAAAATAAAAAAGCTCCCGTAAGTTAATACGAGAGCTTTTTTTATAAATTTAAATTAGTTTTTAGCTAATGTACATGTTTCTGTATAAACGAAACCAGCTGAAGAACCTGTTCCTGTTTCAGTTATACTAACGCAATTAGCCTTAGCCGCTTTTTTTGAAACTCCTACTAATTTAGTTACAGATGCTGTTGCAGAACCAGTACTAGTACAAGTACAAGTGTAATCTTTTTTACAAGATACTAATCCTAATGCTAGGATTGCTGTTGAGAATAATATTATTTTTTTCATTTGTTTATTTTTAAAATTATTTTAATTTACAGTCTGAAGTTGTTGTATACGCTATTCCAAAACTTGTATAATCGTTAGTCGTTTTGATACAAGCTTTTTTAGCAGTTGATTTTGTTGTATTCACATAAGTTACTTCAGTAACAGTTGAAACTGAACCTGCTGCTGTAGAAGTATGAGTGCAAGAACAAACGTAATCTTTTTTACAAGAAGCTAATGCTAAAACAACAAAAGCTGATAATATTAATGTTTTCATTTTTATTTAGTTTTAAGATTTATTTAAATTATTTTAAAGTACAAGTTGTTTCATTTGTATCAGTATCAGTATACTTAAAAGAACCACTTCCATAAGTATTTACGTCAGTTGATTTTGTAGAAATACAATTCGCTTTAGCCGTGCCTTTAGACGATTTTTGAATTATAATGTCATACGATCCAGAACTTGTTGATGTGCCTGCGCCAAAACCAGTTGTAACTGTAGTTGTTGTGGTAGTGCAAGAACACGTTCTGTCTTTTTTGCAAGAAGCAAATGAAATTGCTATGAAAGCAACTGCTAATAATGTAATTTTTTTCATAATTTTTAGGTTTTTTATAAATTTATTCAAATTTAAAGCTTATTTTATAAATAAAAAGAATAATTTGTTAAAATTTTAATTTTAACAAATTCATAATAGAACTTAATTTTCTCTTAATTATTTAGTAGTGAAAAATTAACTAGTTAACAGTACAAGTAATACCTTGTGCTGTTGTTGTACATAAAGCTTTTGCATCTTTTTTTGTTATATTAGTATAGTTAGTTTGATAATACAACGAACCATCTTGATAATTACAAGTACAAACTCTGTCTTTTTTACAAGATGCTAATCCTAAGACAACAAAAGAAAATATAATTAAATTTTTCATTTTTTTATTCAAATGTAATTAATTATCCGTGAATAGTTTCTTTCTTACCGTAATTTTTTAATAATTCTGCTTCATAATTTAGCCACTGCTGCCACCTTGCATCAACATCTTCAACTTCGGAACCATATTTTCTTGCAAAACCAATAAAAAGAGTGTAGTGTCCAGCTTCACTGATCATTAATTCATTATAAAAAAGTTTTAAATCCTCGTCATTAATTTGTTCTGATAATAATTTAAATCGTTCGCAGCTTCTTGCTTCAATTAATGCACTAAATAACATTCTATCAATAAATACAATTTTTTGATTATGGCCTTTTCTCATAAATTTATAAAGCTCCCCAACATATTCATCTTTTCTTTCAAACCCTAATTTTAAACCTCTATCTTTTATTTTTTGATGCACCATTTCAAAATGCGTGAGTTCTTCTTTTGCTATTTTTAGCATTTCATCAACCACATCAGTGTGATAAGGAAAGCTAATTAAAACAGAAATAGCATTAGTTGCTGCTTTTTGCTCACAATATGCGTGGTCTGTTAATATTTCTTCAATATTTTTTTCAACAATATTAACCCACCTTGGATCTGTTTCTAATTTTAAACCTAGCATAATTTTTTTTTAATATTATTCGTTTTTAAAAACAAAGTTTAATCTCTTAACTTATCTAACAAGTCGTTTAGAGTTTTAATTTCAGAAATAGTTAAAGATTTAAATAATTCTTTCGGAGCCTCATCTACAGCATCTAAAGATTTTAAAAGTTCCAAACCTTTTTCAGTTATTAATATGTCAACGCTTCGTCTATCAATAGGGCATTCTTTTCTAACTACTAATTTTTTTATTTTGAGTTTATCAATAATACGAGAAGCGTCGCTCATTTTATCAAGCATTCGTTCCTTAATAAGTTTTACGCTACTTGGGTTTGGAAATTGACCTCTTAAAATTCTTAATACATTATATTGTTGAATTGTAATGTCTGAATTTTTAAAATATTCGGCATGCCTTGAAGCAATCCAATTATTGGTGTAAATAAGATTAATAGTAAGCTTTTGGAACTCACTGCTAAATTTTTTTTGATGTATTTCGTCTTCTAATTTCAAATTTTACAGGGATAAAAAAAGTCCCTAGTTTTTTCTAGGGACCAATTTAATTATTATTTTTAATTACTTAGCTTTTGTAATTTCCATATTGATGTCTAATCTTACATCTTCGCTTACAGCAACACCACCAGCTTCTAAAGCAGCATTCCAAGTTAAACCAAAATCTTTACGATTAACTGTACCTGTTACTTTAAATGCATAACGCTCCATTCCATAAGGATCTTTCACGATTTTAGATGCACCAATTGCATTTAGAACTACTGATTTTGTAACACCGTGCATTGTTAAATCACCTGTTAAAATATAAGTTCCCTTAATTTTACCTGGTTTCATTGAAGTACTTTTGAAAGTGATTTTTGCATATTTAGCAACATCAAAAAAGTCAGCACTTTTTAAATGACCATCTCTTTTCTCATCATCAGTATTAATACTTGCTGCGTCAATTGAAAAATTGATATTAGCTCCAGTAAAATCTGCATCAGGCTTAACTGAAGTAACTTGTCCTTCATAAATTTTAAATTTACCTTCTGTTTCACTCACCATCATGTGAGTTACTGCAAATCCTAATTTACTGTGAGATGCATCAACATTCCAATTTGTTTGAGCGTTTGCACCAATTGTTATTATGGTAGCTACTACTAATGTTTTAAAGTTTGTTTTCATTTTTTTATTTGGTTTAATTATTATGCCGCAAATATATGTTATAACATTAGATGTTGCAACACCTAATTGTTATTTTATTGTTAATTTAATAAATTTAAATGGTTGTAAACACAACAATAACAAGGTAAATTGAAAATGACAAAAAAAATATTAATTTTGCATTCTAAATAATTTAAAAACTGTTACTATGAAAGATATTTTCGCTAAAATTGAAAAAAACATGGGTCCAATAGGTGAGCATTCAAAAGCTTCTCACGGATATTTTACATTCCCTAAGTTAGAAGGTGATGCAGGACCTCATATGGGTTTTAGAGGAAAAAAATTATTAAATTGGAGTTTAAATAATTATTTAGGATTAGCTAATCATCCTGAAGTTAGACAAGCTGATATTGAAGGTGCAACTCAGTTTGGTTTAGCATTACCAATGGGTGCTCGTATGATGAGTGGAAACTCTGATTTACACGAGCAATTAGAATTAGGTTTATCTAAATTATCAAAAAAAGAAGATACTATTTTATGTAATTTCGGTTACCAAGCAATGGTTTCTGCAATTGATTGTTTAGTTGATAGACATGACGTAATTGTTTATGATGCAGAAAGTCATGCTTGTATATTAGATGGTGTACGTTTACATATGGGTAAGCGTTTTGTGTTTAAACATAATGATATTGAAGATTGTGAAAAGCAATTAGTAAGAGCTCAACGTTTAGCTGAACAAACTGGAGGTGGTATTTTAGTAATTACTGAAGGCGTATTTGGTATGCGTGGCGACCAAGGTAAATTAAAAGAAATTGTTGAGTTAAAGAAAAAATTCACATTCCGTTTATTTGTTGATGATGCGCATGGAGTAGGGACTTTAGGGCCAAATGGTGGAGGTACTGGTGAACAACAAGGTTGCCAAGATGGAATTGATATTTATTTTGGAACATTTGCAAAATCATTTGCTTTAATTGGTGGTTATATTAGTTCTACAAAACAAGTTGTGACATATTTACGTTACAATATGCGTTCACAAATATTTGCAAAATCATTACCAATGCCATTGGTTTATGGTTTACTAAAGCGTTTAGAATTAATTAATAAACATCCAGAATTCCGTACGCAATTATGGGCGGTTGCTGCCGAATTACAAAAAGGATTGGTTGATGCTGGTTTTGATATTGGTGTTACAAACACTCCAGTAACTCCAGTTTATATGAGAGGTTCTATTCCTGAAGCAACAAATATGGTAATTGATTTACGTGAAAATTTTGGAATTTTCTGTTCAATGGTTGTTTATCCTGTTATACCTAAAGGAATGATTATTTTACGTTTAATACCAACTGCTATGCATAATTTGGAAGATGTAAAATATACGATTGAAAGTTTCTCAAAAATTAAAGATAAATTATATGGTGGCCAATATGCTGCTACTGAAATCAGAGAAGGTTTTTCTCAAGCTTTATAAAAATTTCAACTTATTAAAAGCTTCCAAATATTTTATTTGGAAGCTTTTTTTTGAAAAATATATTATTAATTAACTCTTAATTTTTGGCCTATTTTTAGGTAATAACGAGTACTTGTTCCATTTAAAGCACACAAATCTTTCATCGATAATCCATATCTTTTAGCAACTTCAAACCACGAATCTCCACGTTCTATGGTGTGCAATTTTGCATTACTTTGATAGGCACAAATACCGTATTTCGATTTTTTGATGACTATGCTATCATTAAGCGTTTTGTTTTCATCAAAAGAAATAATAGAGGCCGGATTTAGAGCATGGCCTTTAAAACGTACTTCAAAATGTAAATGAGGTCCGCTGCTTCTTCCTGTATTTCCGCCTAGTCCAATTAATTGGCCTGATAAAACAACTTGTCCTGGTTTAACTTTAATTTTTGATAAATGAGCATACACTGTTTCCAAACCGTTGTAGTGTCTAATAATAACTACGTTTCCAAAAGCCCCTTTGTTTTGTGCAATTCTAACCATTCCATCAAAGGCAGAAACAACTGCATCTCCTTTATTTAATTGGATATCTATTCCTTTATGCATTCTGCCATCACGCCAACCAAACTTTGAATTAATTTGACCAATTTTTGGGTGATTATATATTCCAAGCGAATCGCTTTCAATTTTTATTATTTGAGATTTAGGGAATTCAGTTTCATTAGTTATTTGAAATAGAATACTTTCATCAAAATCTTCATAAAAATTAGAAGCTGGAATATGATCGTATTTAACAATTGCTAATTTTGATTTACTTGAATTTAGAATGCTACTATAATAGCCAATTAGTTCAATTTGCTTTTCATTAATTTCTGGCAAATCAAGTAACGAATCAATAAGATTTATGAGTTGAATTTTAGTAATACCAAAAGGATTATTATTAGAAGTTGAATTCGGTTTAAAAAAAAGAGTATCCTTTTTAGGCTTAGCATTGCCAAAAAGAAAGTTTGTTGTTAAACAAAACAATAATAAAATATATAAAATAAACTTCAAATTGTTAATAATTTTTTGCTAAAATAATGGTTTAATATTAAAAACCAATTTTAATATAAAAACAATATATATATTTCCCTTTAAAATTAAATATATACAACAATAAAGGTCTCATATAAAATTAAAGTAATAATTAATTTTATTTTAATTGATTGTTAATATAACTATTCAAAAAAAATAATTGCCAAAATTGTTTGTATTTATAAAAATTATATGCTTATTTGCCCTATACAATATAACTAATGATAGCAAACGCAAATATTAAAATAGAAAAAACTAAGGAAAGTAGAGTCACAAATTACGATGTTAATGATGTACCTTTTGGTAAATGTTTTTCGGACCATATGTTTATAGCGGAATATGCTGATGGAAAGTGGCAAAACGCTAGTATTTCGCCTTATCAAGATATGCCAATGAGTTATGCAATGTCTGCATTACATTATGGCCAAGCAATTTTTGAAGGAATGAAAGCTTATAAATCTATTACTGGAGATGTGAGTATTTTTCGCCCTTTAGAAAACTTTAAGAGAATGAATAAGTCTGCCATCCGAATGGCTATGCCTGAGGTTCCAGAAGAAATTTTTATGGGTGGATTATTAGAATTATTAAAATTAGATTCTGCATGGATTCCTACTTCAGATACTGGTTCTTTATACATCCGTCCTTTTTTAATTGCAACTGATGAAGCAATTGGAGTTAAAGCAAGTGATACTTATAAGTTTGTTATTATTACTTGTCCGGCCGGAAAATATTATACTGAACCAATTAAAGTTTTAATTGAAACAAATTATATTAGAGCAGTTGAAGGTGGTATTGGTTTTGTTAAAGCAGCAGGTAATTATGGAAGAAGTTTATTTCCAACAAAATTAGCGCAACAAAAAGGATATCAACAAGTAATTTGGACTGACGGTAAAACTCATTCTTTCCTTGAAGAATCAGGAACAATGAATTTAATGTTTGTTGTGGGCGATACATTAATAACACCAGCATTAAGCGATACTATCCTAGCTGGTATTACCAGAAATAGTGTGTTAGCTTTAGCTAGAGACTGGGGAATGAAAGTAGAAGAAAGAAAAATATCTATTATCGAAATATTAGAAGCGCATGCTAATGGCACTTTAAAAGAAGCGTTTGGAGTGGGTACTGCAGCAACAATTGCTCAAATTATAGGAATTGGACATGTTGATAATTACTACCCTTTACCTCCAGTAGAAGAAAGACAGTTTTCTCCAAAAATTGATGAAACATTAAGAAACATTCGAAAAGGTAAAATTGAAGATAAATTTAATTGGATGTTTAAAGTATCCTAGTTTCTATTTTTTAAATTAATTATTGTTTTAAATCAATAACGAATTGTTCAAAACATTTTTCAATAAAACAATTCAAACTTTTAAATTTGTTGTTCTTAAAAAATAAAATAATTTAAATGAAATTTATAGCAGAAATAAATGTAATGCCACTAAAAGCATTATTAGATCCTCAAGGAAAAGCAGTTACAACTTCAATGACAAATTTAGGTTTGGCTGAAATTGAAAATGTAAGAATAGGAAAACATATAACTTTAGAAATTAATGCTGATTCAAAAGAAATAGCTTCAGCTAAAGTAGAAGAGGCTTGCAAAAAATTATTATGTAATCAAATTATGGAGTTTTTTGAATTTGAATTAAAAGAAGCATAATTTTAACTTATTATTAATAAACAAATAAAAAATCAATAAATAAACATGGGATATCTTTTCACCTCAGAATCAGTATCAGAAGGCCATCCAGATAAGGTTGCCGATCAAATTTCAGACGCTTTAATAGATAATTTTTTAGCATTTGACCCACAAAGTAAAGTAGCTTGCGAAACTTTAGTAACAACTGGACAAGTTATTTTAGCTGGCGAAGTTAAATCGAAAGCATATTTAGATGTTCAAGAAATTGCTCGTGAAGTAATTCGTAAAATTGGATATACAAAATCTGAATACATGTTTGAGGCTAACTCTTGCGGTATTTTATCTGCTATTCACGAACAATCTGCTGATATTAACCAAGGTGTAGATCGTAAGAAAAAAGAAGAACAAGGTGCTGGTGACCAAGGTATGATGTTTGGTTACGCAACTAACGAAACAGCTAATTATATGCCTTTAGCTTTAGATTTAGCGCATGGTATATTATTAGAATTAGCTGCACTTCGTCGTGAAAACAAAGAAATTAAATATTTACGTCCTGATGCAAAGTCTCAAGTTACTTTAGAATATGACGATAACAATACACCAATTCGTATTGATGCTATTGTAGTTTCTACACAACATGACGATTTTGGACCTGAGCCAAAAATGTTAGCTAAAATTAAAAAGGATATTGTTGATATTTTAATTCCTAGAGTTAAAAAGAATTACCCAAAATACGCTCACTTATTTAATAACAAAATCAATTATCATATTAACCCAACTGGTAAATTTGTTATTGGCGGGCCACATGGTGATACTGGTTTAA
>CAIYSA010000389.1 GCA_903928655.1 uncultured Bacteroidota bacterium | reverse complement strand
AGGATCTACGTAGTAGTGACCTTGTGGTTTACCAGTAATTTGGTAAGAGCTATGTAAGCCAGTATTGAACCATTGTGGCGAGTTTGGTGCCGCTAATTGTCCAACAATGGTATAAACTAATTCATCGTAAAAAACTTGTGCATCGTCGTTGGTTGCAAAATAACCATAACGTTTACCCCAATCCATCCAGCAATTTGCCATACGGTGTGCCACTTGTTTGATAGATCTTTCACCCCCTAAAGAACCATCTGCTTGAGGCACGCCAGCTTTACGGAAATATTTTTGAGCTAAAATATCCGTTGCTACTTGTGACCATGTGTTTGGTACTTCTACATCGTTCATTTCAAATACGGCATCACCTGCAGGATTTCTAATAACGGATGTTCTTTTTTCGTAGGTAAATAAATCGTAAGCAGTTTGGCCTTTTTTTGTGAAAAACCTGTCGATTTTCATTCCTTTTCCTGTTGTCTCTTTTTTGCTCATTGGGGTGTTTGATTAAAAATTAAAAAATTGATTAAAAAAATTTTGGGGGTTTTTCATCAAATTTAAACTTTAGTATAGCTGCTGTCAAAAATGAGTTTTCCACACTGCATCTAATAAAACAGCCCCTAATAAACAAAGTGCATATAAATAGCTGTTTATAAGGGGCTAATGTGTGTGGAAAAGAATAAAAATTGCGGTAAAAACCACCAAATTTTGTAATTTTTCTAACTACTTGATAACGCTTACTTTAATCGTATTGGTCCGTCCACTTCTTCCAATTGGCGTGCTAGCTGTATTCACAATTACCTGTCCTTTTTTAACCAATTTGGTTTTTTTCAGTATGCCGTTTACATCTAAAATAGTTTGATCGGTACTGACAAATTTATCGTAGAAATAACCCCTTACTCCCCAAACTAAACTCAGGGTACATAATAACGATTGATTGGTTGTAAAAATAAGGGTTAAAGCTTTGGGTCGGTGACTAGAAATTTTAAAGGCAGTATAACCCGAATGCGTCATGGATGCAATACCTACCGCATCGTTTTGTTGTGCAATGATACAAGCGGTATAGCAAACCGTATCCGATAGAAAAGTCGGAGAACTTTTTGCCGGGCTGTGCATTTGCTCATAAGGGTAACTGGTACTTTCTACTTTATTGATAATTTGTTGCATGGCAGCAATTACCTCTACAGGATAAGCGCCCACAGATGTTTCTCCGCTTAACATCACGGCATCGGCACCATCTAAAACGGAGTTGGCTACGTCGTTTACTTCTGCTCGGGTTGGTCTAGCATTGGTAATCATACTTTCCATCATTTGGGTTGCAATAATTACCGGTTTAGCTTGTTCCATACATTTTTTAGCAATCATTTTTTGAATGATTGGTAAATCTTCCATTGGGCATTCCACCCCTAGATCACCTCTGGCAACCATCACCCCGTCTGTTGCGGCAATAATTGCATCAATATTTTTTAAGGCTTCGGGCTTTTCAATTTTAGCAATTACCCTCGATGTGCTTCCGCGTTTTTTTATAATTTCTTTTAATTCTATAATGTCTTTGGTTTCTCTTACAAAAGATAATCCAATCCACTCAATATTGTGTTTTAATATAAAGTCTAAATCTTTTAAATCTTTAGGTGTTAAGCTTGGAATAGATACTTTGGTGTCGGGTAAATTTACTCCTTTGTTAGATGATAAAATACCACCATAAATCACCTTTACTTTAACCGCATCTCTTTTATTTGATTCAATTACTTTGAATTGTAATTTACCATCATCTAATAAAATGGTTTCGCCTGCTTTCACATCTTTAGGAAATTCCTGGTAAGAAATATAAAGCTTCTCCCCATTGCCTATGCAGGCTTTGGTGGTCATTGTTAAAATTTGATTTTTCTTTAAAAGCACGCCATTATTTTCCATTTCGCCAACCCTAATTTTTGGGCCTTGTAAATCGGCAAGAATTCCAACGTGTGTTTTATGTTTTTTATTGATCTCTCGAATGGTTTGAATTAACTTTAATAGATCCTCGTGTTTACCATGAGAAAAATTAATTCTGCAGATATCCATTCCGGCTTTGATCATTTTCAACAAAACTTCTTTCGAAGAAGAAGCTGGGCCTAATGTTGCAACAATTTTTGTTCTATTGTGGTAATTTTTCATGAGATATTGGATTCAAATATGGGTTGAATGTACAGCTAATTATTTTTCAAAATTAACTTTTTTATTTGAAAGTGTAAAAAGTACACTTAGAATATTAAAAAGTTGTCCTTTGATTTTAAGGAATTAGGGTCAATCGCATAGGCTGTTTGAATAATATCTATTTGGTTCAAAGCTTTGATAAAGTCTTTTTCGTCTTGCTTATTCATTTCTGGCGAACAAAGTAGAAAAAAGTCTATTTCTTTAATTTCGGGTGCTAGAAAACCGCTGGTGGAATTATTGGGTAATAAATAGAGATCGCCCTCTAAAGCTTCTATTTTATGCTTAAAAGAAGCAATTTCAAAGCGTTCGCCTTGGTCATTAAAAATGGGCAAATCTTTCTCTGCTCTAATAAATTGGAGGCCTAAATACTTATTAATAAACCAACAAAGTCGATAATCTCGACAAGCAGCCGCAATGCCAATAAGGCCAAAGT
>CAIYSA010000388.1 GCA_903928655.1 uncultured Bacteroidota bacterium | reverse complement strand
TGGCAGTATAACTTGCCTTTACTTTCGAAACTTCTTCAGGCGTTCCTTCTGCTACAATATTTCCTCCTAAATCGCCTCCTTCTGGGCCAATATCAATTACCCAATCTGCACATTTTATAACATCTAAATTATGTTCAATAACAATAATAGAATGTCCTCTGTTTATTAAAGCTTCAAATGATTTTAAAAGTTTGGCTACGTCATGAAAATGCAAGCCAGTTGTTGGTTCATCAAAAATAAATAAGGTTTGTGTGGTTGAACTTCCTCCAATTAAAAAAGTTGCTAATTTTATTCGTTGCGCTTCACCACCACTTAATGTACTTGATGATTGCCCTAAATGAACGTAACCCAAACCAACTTCTTGTAATGGTTTCAATCGGTCATTTATTTTTTTACAAATTCGCTCGGTTTCGTCTTTATCAAAAAAATCAACAGCATCATCAATTGTCATTTCTAAAATATCTGAAATTGATTTTCCTTTATAAAGCACTTCTAAGGTTTCTGCTTTAAAACGCTTGCTATTACAAGCTTCGCAGGGTAATTCAATATTTGCCATAAACTGCATTTCAACAGTAATTGTTCCTTCACCTTGGCAAATCTCACATCTTCCTCCATCCACATTAAAAGAAAAATGAGATGGTTTGTAATTTCTAATTTTTGATAAACTTTGTTCAGAATATAAAGTTCTTATTTCATCATAAGCCTTTGTATAGGTAACAGGATTGCTTCTTGACGACTTTCCAATTGGATTTTGATCAATAAACTCAATATGTTTAATTTGATTTAAACTTCCTGAAACTTTATCACTTTTTACACTTGCAAAATAACCTTCTAAATATTTGCGAACATTAGGATATAAAACTTTTTTCACTAAAGTTGATTTACCCGAACCACTAACGCCGGTTACACAACAAAGCGTATTTAAAGGAAATTTTACTGAAACGTTTTTTAAATTATTTTCTGTTGCGTTACTTACCAAAATAAATTCTTTCCAAGTTCTGCGTTTTTTTGGAACTTCAATTCGTAATTTATGAGTTAAGTATTGAGCTGTAAGGCTATTTTTACTTTTTAGTAATTCGTCATGATTACCCTGAAAAACAAGGTTTCCGCCATGTGTACCAGCTTCTGGTCCAATATCAATTAATTGATCGGCTGCTAACATAACATCTTCATCATGCTCAACAACAATAACCGTATTGCCTTGTGCTTGCAATGATTTTAAAACAACAATTAAACGTTCGGTATCTCTTGAATGTAATCCAATACTAGGTTCGTCCAATATATATAAACTGCCAACTAAACTACTACCTAAAGAAGTTGCTAAATTGATACGCTGACTTTCGCCACCACTTAATGTATTAGCAACTCTGTTTAAGTTTAAATATCCTAAACCAACATCTAATAAAAATTGTAGACGTGTTTTTATTTCTATTAATAAACGTTTACCAACATGGGTTTCGTGTTCTGTTAATTTTAAGTTTGAAAAAAACAAACTCATTTCAGTTATTGGTAATATAACCAATTCTGAAATTCCTAAACCTCCAATTTTAACGTAATTAGCGTCTTTACGTAGTCGTGTTCCATTGCAATCAGGACAATTTGTTTTGCCACGATAGCGAGCAAGCATAACGCGGTATTGAATTTTGTAACTTTCTTTTTCGAGCATTTTAAAAAAGGAATTAATGCCTTCAAAGTGTTCGTTACCCAGCCAAAGCAATTGGTAATCTTTTTTTGATAATTCCGCAATTGGTTTATGAACTGGAAAATCAAATTTATGAGCTGATTTTAATAATTGATTTTTGTATTGGCTCATTACTTCTCCATTCCAACAAACTATGGCGCTTTCGTAAACCGATAAACTTTTATTTGGAATTACTAAATCGGGATCAATGCCAATGACGCTTCCAAATCCTTCGCAGGTTTTACAAGCACCAATTGGATTATTGAAGCTGAAAAAATTTAAATCAGGCTCTTCAAATAACAAACCGTCTAATTCAAATAAATTAGAAAAATGATGTTGTTTAAATGTTTTATTTTCTTGTTCAATAAATATTTCGCATTCGTGTTGCCCTTCGTTAAAGGCTGTTTGTATACTATCCGAAATGCGATTATCAAAATCTTCATCTCTATTATCAACACTAATTCTATCAATTAATAAATAAATAGAATCGGTTTTTTTAATCGAACTTGCTTTAAATTCATTTATTTTTAAAACCTCTTTATTTACTAAAATTCTTGAAAAACCTTGCTGATTAAGTAATTCTAAGTGTTTTTCTAAAGTTCTATCTTTTGGTAAAGTAAGGGATGAAAGTATTAAACACTTTGTTTCATTTGGTAATGATTTTATAAAATCAACCACATCAGTAATTGTTTCTCGCTTTACTTGTTTTCCAGAAATTGGACTATAAGTTTTTCCAACGCGCGCGTAAAGTAACTTGAGGTAATCATAAATTTCAGTAATTGTGCCAACAGTACTGCGAGGGTTTCGTGAAATTACTTTTTGTTCAATAGCAATAGCTGGTGAAATTCCGTTTATATAATCAACTTTTGGTTTTTCTAATCTGCCTAAAAACTGCCTAGCATAAGCTGATAAACTTTCTACATATCTTCTTTGGCCTTCAGCATAAAGGGTGTCAAAAGCTAAAGATGATTTTCCTGAGCCTGATAAACCAGTTATAACAATAAATTTATTACGAGGTAATGCAACATCAATGCCTTTTAAATTGTGCATTCGCGCCCCTTTAATAATGATGAAGTTTTTAGGGCTTAGTTTTGTTATATCTTTTTCTATTGTCAATTTTTTTATCTAAAGGTTAAAAATAGGTCATTATTTGGTTCTTTTAAGCATTGGTTTATTAACATTTTAAAATAGGAAAAGTTTAATAAAAAAGAATTTGTAAAGGAACTTAAATCTTTGGTATAATTGTTTTATTCTTTTGGATTTCAG
>CAIYSA010000387.1 GCA_903928655.1 uncultured Bacteroidota bacterium | reverse complement strand
ATTACAGATAGAAAAAAAGAGTTATTTAAAACAAGTGCTGGTAAATATATATCTCCTGTTGCTTTAGAAAATAATTTAAAGGAATGTAAATTTATTGAACAATGTATGGTAATTGGTGAAGGTCAAAAATTTGCCTCTGCAATTATTATTCCTAATTTAAATAATTTTAAAGAGTATTGTAAAGTTAATAATATTGAATGGTTAGGTAATGAAACTATGATTACTAATGAAATTTTAACCAAATTAATAAATAATCATGTAAAGCAAGTAAATGATGCGCACGCACCCTACGAGCACTTGAAACGTTGTAAATTAATTGCTGCTAACTGGACTGTTGAGGGTGGTGAAATCACACCTAAACTAAGTCTAAAACGCAAAGTAATTAAAGAAAAAAATAAAACCACAATTGATTTAATTTTTGGAGCTGAAGATTAAAATATTAATTTATTATTTTTAGGAATAGTAATTTTGACAAAAAAAGCCCTTGATAATATCAAGGGCTATAGAGGTGGTGGAGTATCTCTTTAAATTAAGTCGATTAAATGCACTAGAGTATCCAAAGGCTAATATAGCTTTTACAAATTTTTATGCGAGCCATCGCAAAATCCTGGATTTTCGGTATGCTTACAATTACACAAATATGCTGTTTTAGTTTCTTCAGCTACAAATACCTTTGGAACAAAAGTGGAACCTTTATGAGAACCATCACAAAATGGTTGATTAGTTGAATTACCGCAAGAACACCATGCGTAAGTTTTACCAGCTTCTAATTGAACTGGTAGAGGAGTCATTCCTGCAATTGTTGGTTTTTCCATTTTTTTAATGTTTTATTTTTTTAAATGTAAGAAATATTTTAATTACTTCGTGTAGGCTATAAAGATATTTTTTCGAACTTTTTTTTAAATAAAATAAAAGTTTTTAGCAATTATTTTATTTACCTAATAATTTATTTCTTAATTGGAAGTATTCTTTTTTACAGCCTTTCCTATGAAATAAAGTAATGCTCCAACAACTACTACATGCATAATATCTAGTACTAAAGCATAGCCAACTGTAACCCCTTGTATTCCCATAAATGGATTTACAAGTGATAAAACCATTAATACTAGGGCAATGATTCGGAAAATTTTAAAGCCATTATTGGTAAATTTTTCAAATAAAAAGAATACGAGGGTTGCAATTAATGTAGGAACAATACTTGAAATAATAATCGGAACAATAGTCAAGGGTTGATTAGGTTGAATAAATATTGTATCTACAATAATACCAGCCGCTTTAAAAATAAAGAATAAGATCGCGTTAACTAATGTTGCAACGCCAGCTGCAATTAGTCCAGCCATAAAGGCTTTTTTGAAATTTAATTTTGTTGTCATGTTGTTTAAGTTTTAATTGTTTGTTATTTGATGTTTATTATTTATTTAATATAATGTTATTGAAATTATTAAACCTGCATTTGCTCTCTGGTTATCGCGCAAAACCATTAGTTCGTTCGTTCGCAACTTTGCTATACTTAGCAAGGCTTTAATTAGAATTTCCAAGTTTTGTTTTTTTTAATGGTTTCACTTTTTTAAGTATTTATTAGTTTAAAAATGATTCTTAGTATTTATTAGTTTTACATACAACTATTATTTTAATTTTTTTATGACCTAATTTTATTTAAAAGCGAATTAAGATGAAAAGCTTCAGAATCGCTTAGGTTATTAAAATTTGCTTTTTGTTGTTCTAATATTTTATCCATTTCTTTCAAAATAGCAAGACCTTCTTTAGTAATATTTATTACATATTCCCTTTTATCCTTTTCTGATTGAAGTACCTTTATATATTTTTTATTTTTTAGTTTCGTTATGATAAGAGTTACATTTGAATTAGGGGCTATCATTCGGCTTAAAATATCTTTTTGACACATACTTTTAGGATGGCTTCCTCTAAGTATTCTTAAAACATTAAATTGTTCATGTGTTAATTTATGTGGCTTAAGGAACGACGATATCTTATTATTGAGCCAGTTTGCAGTATATAAAACATTCAAATTCGCTTTAACTTGTTCGTTAGCGAAACTTTTCTGTTTTATATCTTGTTCTAATGAAGTCATAAATAATTTATGCGACAAAGGTATAAATAATAGTTATACCTACAACTATTATTTTTAAAATTAAGTTCAAAAATTAGAATCTCTTTAAGATACTTTGTAAAAAACGCTTATTTTCTAAAAAAGTTCTAACTCTAAAAATCAATTGAGTAATATCGCTAATATGCAGTAATGACAAGGCTTTAAAGGAATGAAAAAAAAGAAAGCACACCGAATTTGGCGTGCTTTCCCTTGGAGTGGATCCGGAGAGATTCGAACTCTCGTCCAAACAAGGAATTAGTGAGCTTTCTACAAAGTTTAGAACAAACTTAGTTTTCGATTCAAGTCAGGCGTTTATTCAAACCAAACTTAAACTTAGATGCTAATATTATTTTAGGTAACATCATCCCAAAAATAATTTGCTAATTTGTGGTGCAAACATCCCGTCGCTAAGCAACAACGCTACGGGGTTTACAATGGTTGGTTAGTCTTGGACTAAGCAGCCATAGCGTAAGAATTCTCTTCGCCGTATAAAAGTTTGAAGGTTATGTTTAAAGTGCCATATCTACAACGCACTACCTGCTTACTCATCAACTGCGCTCGCTGTCAAAACCGGTCGGACCCATAATGTTAAAGAACTATTCAGTTATTTATTTCACAAAGATACATTCATTTTTTCGTTTTTGTATATTTATTAGTAAATCTATTTTATAAAATTAATTATTTTTCTATCCATTCAACTCATAAAATAGTAAGATTTATTTATGTTGGAATGCAACAATTTTATATTTTTTTTAATTAAAAACGCCGTTTTTCCAATATTTCAATTAATTTAAACGTGTATATTTGTTTCATTATAAAAGCTTTTAATGGTGTAATAAATATTTTACTTAAATTTCAATATGACTAAATTTAAAATTGGTGTGCTTCGCGAAGAAAAATCACCACCAGATAAAAGAGTGCCTTTAACGCCATTAATTTGTACTGAATTATTAAGAACATTTCCGAATTTAGAAATTGTTATTCAACCTAGTAAAATTAGATGTTATAGCGATGAAGAATATTTGGCTTTTGGATTAACCTTACAAGAAGATTTATCAGATTGTGATGTGTTGATGGGCGTAAAAGAAGTGCCTAAAGATAATTTATTGTTAGGTAAAAAATATTTTTTCTTTTCTCATACTATTAAAAAGCAAGCTCATAATATTAAGTTAATGAAAACGCTTATTGAGAAAAAAGTTCAAATGATTGATTACGAAACATTAACCGATAAAAATCATAATAGAATTATTGGTTTTGGCCGTTTTGCAGGTATTGTTGGCACTTACAATGCAATATTAGGATATGGACGTAAATATGATTTATTTCAAATAAAGCCAGCAAATTTATGCAGAGATAGAGCAGAAGTGGAAGATGAATTAAAGCGTGTGAAATTACCAAATATAAAAATTGCTTTAACAGGTGGTGGAAGAGTTGCAAATGGTGCCATTGAAATTTTATCAGCATTACGCATCAGAAAAGTGACGCCAGAGGAATTTTTAATGGCTTCATTCAGAGAGCCTGTTTATTGTCAATTAAATCCAAGAGATTACGTTGAAAGACCAAACGATCATAATTTTGATTTGAATGATTTTTATTCTCATCCAGAACATTTTATTTCAAAATTTTCTCCATTCACTAAAGCTACAGATATTTTTATTTCTGCACATTATTGGGATCCTCGTTCTCCGAAAATGTTTACGATAGAAGACATGAAAGCTTCTGATTTTAAAATGAGTGTGGTTGCTGACATAACATGTGATATTGATGGCAGCGTTCCTACAACACTTCGTTCTAGTACAATTGATAAACCATTTTATGGTTACAATCCAAAAACAGACAAAGAAGATGTCGCATTTAATAAAGAAACAATTTGCGTAATGGCAGTTGATAATTTACCATGTGAGCTGCCTCGGGATGCAAGCGATGATTTTGGAAAAGATTTAATGGAACGAGTTGTTCCTTATTTATTTAAAGAAGATACTGATAAAATAATTGAAAGAGCAAGCATTTGTAAAGATGGAAAACTCGCTACAAATTTTGAATATTTAAGTGATTACGCCTATTAAAACAATTCTTTAATTTGACAAATTATTTTTGTTATAAATAAATTTTAACTTTAAATTTGAGAAATTTTAAAAACTATAAATTATGAAATTAGTTACTTGTTTAAGTCTGTTATTTTTCGTTTTTATTAATAGCACACTCTTAAATGCTCAACAAAGTAAAAAACTGAAAGTTTTATTTTTCGGAAATAGTTACACATATGTAAATAATTTACCTCAATTAATTAAAGATATTGCTTTAGCAAATGGCGATACTTTAATTTTTGATAGCAATTGTCCTGGTGGACAAACATTTAATGGTCATTTTGTTGATCCTTTAACACTAACTAAAATTACTTCAATGGTTTGGGATAAAGTTGTTTTGCAAGCCCAAAGTCAAGAGCCATCTTTCAGTCCATCTCAGGTTGCTTCTCAAACATTACCTTATGCAATTAAATTAGATAGTATTATAAAACATTATAATGCTTGTACGGAAACTGTTTTTTTTGAAACATGGGGAAGAAAAAATGGAGACGCTTCCAATTGTCCTTTTTATACCCCGGTTTGCACATATTTAGGAATGCAAAATAGATTAAGAGCATCTTATAAATTATTTGCGGATACAACACATTCTATTTTTTCTCCTGCTGGTGAGGCTTTTAGAAAATCAATTTCATTAAACCCAAGTTTAGAATTATATAATGTTGATGAAAGTCATCCTTCATTAGAAGGTTCTTACCTTACAGCCTGTGTTTTTTACGAAGTTTTATTTCATAAAAGTGTTTTAACAAATACGTATAATGCTGGCGTTTCCCCTGTAAATGCTACTTTTTTAAAACAAATAGCACATGATGTTGTAAGAGATAGTTTATCTACTTGGAATGTTGGAAAATACACACCTTATGCACCTTTTAAGGCTGCATTAATTGGCTCATTGAATTATCAGTTTACAGGTTATTCAAATACACTATCTAATAAATGGTATTTTGGAGATGGCACAACAAGCGCATTAAGTAATCCAATTCATACATATTCTATCTCTCAAACATATACTGTTTCTCATGTAGTAAAAACGAGTTGCATAAAAGATTCTAGTTCTATGATAGTAACGCCATTAGTTTTGGGAATCTCAAATCTGAATAATTCAGAAAGTTCTATTTCAATATTTCCAAATCCTGCAACAAAAGAAATTTCAATAAAATATATTACAACTATAAATTCACCTATTAATTATAGTATATATGATGTAATTGGGAATGAGTATTTAAATGGAACAACTAATGATAAAATAAATATAGAGAATCTTAGTAATGGAATTTACTTTATTGAAATTAAAGAAAATAGTAAATTACATTCTTTCAAATTTATTAAGTCT
>CAIYSA010000386.1 GCA_903928655.1 uncultured Bacteroidota bacterium | reverse complement strand
TAATTTCATATGTGACGTCATAAAAAAAGCGAGAAGATCAACTTCTCGCTTTTTTCTTTTTAGGTTTTACTCATTTCCCTGCAGGGCTTTTGAAAAAGTCTATTTGCTTTTTGTTATTAGGATCTAATTCTTTTATAATATTAAAATATTCTTTTGCTTTTACATTATCTTTTAATGTTAATGCATAATACCCTAAATATTCGCAGGCTTCAATAACGTTTGCTTTGTTACTAGCAGTAGTTCTTTCTTCTGGTTTCACTAATGCCAATGCGGCTTCATAATGTGGCTTTGCTAACCATTTTTCGTTTTTTAAATCTTGTTGAGTATTTGATTTTGCTCGCCAAAAATATGCTGTAGCAAATGTTGGACTTAATTGGCAAAGACGAGAAAAACAAGTGTCTGCTTTTATAAAATCTTTAGGTCCAAAATAATAAGAACGACCTAAATCAAAATAATCAGTACCGTTTAAATTTTTCGGATTCCCATCCATTAATTTTTCATAGGTTTCTATCACCTTTGTGTATTTTCTGGCCTTGTAATATGCTTTAGCAATTTCTCTAAGCATTTCGGTTGCTTTAGTCGGATCCATGCTTGCAACTTTCTCCATTTCTATAACACCTAAACTATCTTTCCCAGTTTTAGCTAATAAGATCCCTTTGTATTTATAATCTGTTGCAACGTATTTAAAATTTGAAACCGTTGACGTTTTTTCGAAAAATAAATTTATTGAAGAAAGGCCTTTGTTAAATGCTTCTTTATCAATTGTATTACCAAGTTCAGCATAAGAATATCCTAACATTCTATCTAAATAAAATTTTGTATTCCCTGCTTTTTGTAAATTTTCTAATTCACCAATTGCTTCTGCATATTGTTTATTACTAAATAAAAATGATGCATAACGTTCACGCGCATCAAGGCTATTATTTAATTCTAAATATTTTTTATAACTCTCTACAGCGTTTGCTTTTTGTCCAGCCTTATAATAAAGTTCGGCTTTTTCACGGTATGCAGGTGCATATGTTGGATCTGTTGCTTGTGCTTTTTTATATAAATCTAAAGCTAATTGGTAATTTTGTCCACGCTGGTATAATCTACCAGAACGTAAATCTCCTTTTGGAGAAGCAGGATTCAATTCAGTAGCTTTATTATAATTTTTAATGGCAGGACCGCCATCTGTTGGATTTTTTTCCAACATAGCATCTCCCATTAATAAATAAGTTTCAGCATTTTTTGGTTCAATTTTTATTGCAGAATTTAATAAATTTATTGCTTCATCTAAACTTTTTTGTTCAGCATTAATATAAATTTCTGCAGTTTTACGCATTACTTCTGCATTTTTATTAGCTCCTAATGTTGCAGCTTTAAATAATTGCGTTTTTGCTTCTGCTTGTTGTCCATTGTACCAAAGTATTTTACCCAAGCCTACATAATTTAAAGGATAGGTTGCATTTAATTCTATCCCTTTTTTATAGAAAATATTTGCAGAATCTAAATCTCCTTTTTTGAAATAATTTTCACCAAAGTAAAAATAATTATCTCCTTTTGTTGTTTCTTTTGCAATTAAATTTCTGTAATCAACAGCAGCTACATCAAATCGCTCGTTATCAGTTTTGGTAATTGCTTCTTGAAGTGTTTGAGAAAAAACGGTGTTTGCAATAATTATCGCTGAACTTATTAATGTTATTTTTTTCATAATATTT
>CAIYSA010000385.1 GCA_903928655.1 uncultured Bacteroidota bacterium | reverse complement strand
GTACTAACAGAATTTATATTTTCATTTACAACATCACTTTGATTTTTTAATGCATTATTATAAGGTTCATTTTCATTAATTTCAAGTTTTGCTTTTCGTTCAATTAAATCAAGCATTACCGAATAATTTTCATCAGCAATTTGTCCATCAAAATAATTACTAATTTTTAATTTTTTATTTTCGTAAGAAATAATTTGTTTATATGGCTTTAAAGAATATGCTGCTGGAATTTGAACTCCTTCAGATTGTGTTGGTAATCCTGGAGTTTCAACAGTAAAAAGAAATTTCCCACCATTTGGAATATCCATCACATATTCACCATTATCTTGTACTTGATATGTACCAACAGTTTCACCATTGGTCATATTTTTAACAGTAATTTTAGATTTTAAACTTTGAGTAAGTGTTTCTTTTACAACAGTTCCCTTTAAAAAGGCTAAATCCATTGGTCTGCGTTCTGTACTTATTTTTAAAACATCAATTTTTCCAAAAGGACTATATCGACCTGTACTAAAAAAAGCTAGTTTTTCAAGTGAATCTGTAACAAATAAAATATCATCATCAGGTGAGTTAATTGGAAATTCTAGGTTTATAGGTTTACTCCATGTTTGAGTTTGAGAATTATAATTTGTTTTAAAAATATCATACCCTCCCATGCTATTATGTCCTTTAGAACTAAAATAAAGTGTTTTTCCGTTTGGATGTAAAAAAGGAAAATCTTCATCATATTCAGTATTAATAGGTGCTGGCATAATCTCTGGTTTGCTCCAACTACCATTTGGTAATTTATTTACAAAATAAATATCCTTTCCGTTATCTCCAGATTCTCCATAACTAGAATAATAAATGCGTTCGCCATTTCTTGGAAGATACATGACAGATTTTTCTTTTTGTCGTTTATCTAATGATGATTTAAAATCATCGGGTTTTACTAATAATTTACCACCAATTTCTTTAACATCATAACTTCTGAAATAGTCGGCCTCATTTAATTGTTTTTTGCTTATAACAACTAAGTCTGATAGATTAGAGAGTAACCTTTTACCATTTTTACAAGCTTCAATTTCTCTATCAACCTGTAATTTTTTTATTGAAGTCGAATTTCCAATTTGCTTATATTCGATATATAATTTTATAGCATCATCAAATTTATAGTTAACCTGATATGTTTTTGCTAAATAAAACTTGGCTTCTTTTGGGGCTTCTTTTGGATTAGAAATTGCAATTTTAAAATACGGAAAGGGTTTCTTTTTATCTGGCTCTACAAATAACATACAAACTCCTAATCGGTAATTATATTCAGGATCTTTAGGATATAATGAAACTAATTGAGCATACAGCTTATAAGCCAAATTATATTCCTCATTTTGAAAATCTTTGTCAGCTGTTTTTTTTAAATCATCTTCATTATTAACCTGAGCAAATGAAAAATTGGATAAAAAAAAGATTAAAATAAAAGAAACACAACCCAACTTTATAGGTTTTATATTTAAAATATGTGTCATTATATTCAGATTCATCTCAAATTTACCTAAAATTTTTAGTATTTAGATGCATATTAACAAGAATTTGCATAATAAAAGGACTAATAATTTATATTTTATTAAAAACAAATTGTTAAAACGTAAAGTTTAAGTAAAAATTTCTAAAAAAATTGTCGTTAAATTAAATTATAATGTAAATTTGTTAATATAAACCTTTAATTAATTAAAAAGAACAAACATGAAAAAAATTTTATTTTCTGCAATCGTAATTGCAACAAGTTTAACTGCATTTTCTCAAGTTAATGGAAGAATTGCAAAAAGCGGACCATCATTAAATACTCCTGTAATAATTGATCAACCATCTATTAATTCAAGTTTAGCTATTTCTTGTACAACACTTACAACACTTTCATCTACTTCTCTTTCAGTTGGCGGTGCATCTTCTGATACAACAACTCCAGGTTGTAGCCCAAATGCTGGCTACGTTTATGGAAATAATTGTTATGGTGATAAAGAAAAAGCAAATTTCTTTGCAGCTTCTTCATATTCATTATATACAGGTGCTAATGTTACAAGTGTAATAGTTGGTTTTTTTCAATCAGGTACTGAAGGAACTGGTGGTGTAAGTACTCACACTGTTGGAATGACTTTATATAACGGAACTAATGTTACAACAGCGCCTGGCACTGCAATTGGTTCAACAGTTGCAACTTTAGGAGCAATTGCTGCTGCACATACAGGAACTACTAACGTTTTTTATTATACTTTTAATTTTGCTGCTCCATTAACTGCTCCAACAACTGGTGGTTTTTATGCTTCTTTAGTTTTACCAACTGCAGCAGGAGATACTGCTGTTGTAGCTAACCAAACTTCAGCACCAGTTAATAAAGCTTGGGAAAAATGGAGTGATGATTCTTGGAATAGTATTGCAACTGCTTGGGGAACAAACGGTAACTTATTAATTTTACCTATACTTTGTGGAACTTACACTTCAATTTCTGAAAACTTAGGTTTAAGTAATAATGTAAAAGTACTTCCTAACCCAACATCTGGATTAGTAAATGTTGTATTTACACTTGCTAACGAAGAAAACGTTGTAGTTTCAGTTTCTAATACATTAGGACAAGTTGTTAGTAATTCTAAATTTGATGGTATTTCTAACAAAATGATTTCGTTAGATATTGCAAACCAACCAAATGGTGTTTATTTTGTTACTATCAGTAATGGAAAAGATAAAATGGTTCAACGTTTAATTTTAAACAAATAATCATTTACCAAATTCATAAAAAAAATGCCTCGCAATTGCGAGGCATTTTTTTTATGAATCTTAAAGTATTAGGGATTTAATATTTTTGTATAAATACTCTTTAATTAAGGTTTCAATTAAGATGAAAAAAGAAAAAGAAAACAGCTCCAGCTGCCCATTTTGATTTTACATTTTTAGCATAACCTATTGTTCTATAGCTTGAATTTTGTATAGTTCCATCATTCTTAATATAACCAACAGTTGAATAGCTAGAATTTTGAATAGTTCCGTCTTCCTTAATGTATCCAATAGTACTATAATTTGAGTTTTGAATGGTTCCATCCGATTTAATATACCCAATAGTTGAATAACTTGCATTTTGAACTGTTCCATCCGATTTAAAATAACCTAAAGTTGAATAACTTGCATTTTGAACTGTGCCATCCTCTTTTATGTAACCTTGAGTTGAATAGGACGAATTTTGAATGGTTTGTGAAAAACTAAAAAAAGTAAGACACAAAAGGGCAACTGTAAATACTGAATTAATTTTCATAATTATAATGTTAAATGATTTGAAACTACATTTGAACCAAAAAACAAACTAGCTTTTTCATTAAACTGATCAGCATTATCAGTTGTAAAAAAATCAACTAATTGATTTTTAGATATTAAAGTATCCATTTCTGGATGCCGTATTAAGTAATCTTTAAGACCATCAGCTATTATGGTGCCTTGAGTTAAAAGCGTAACGTGAGAAGGCAGGTACTTTGAAATTAATGGTTTTAAAAGTGGATAATGCGTACAACCTAAAATAATGGTATCAATATGTTGTGATTGTTTAAATAAATTGTCAATGTGTCTTTTCACAAAATAATCTGCACCTTCATTATCTAACTCATTATTCTCAATTAATGGAACCCACATTGGGCAAGCTTCCTGAAAAACTGCAAGCTCTGGGAAAAATTTTTGAATTTCAATAATATAAGATTCAGAATTTACTGTTCCTGTTGTTGCAAAAATCCCTATTTGTTTGGATTTACTGAAATTTCCTACAATTTCCGATGTTGGCCTAATTACACCTAATACTCTTTTTCTTGGGTCAATTAGTGGTAAATCTTTTTGCTGAATGGTTCTTAAAGCTTTTGCCGAAGCTGTATTACAAGCTAAAATCACTAATTCACATCCATTATCAAATAATGCATTTACGCATTGTAAAGTATATTCGTAAACGGTGTCAAATGAGCGGGAACCATAAGGAGCTCGGGCGTTATCACCCAAATATAAAAAATCATATTCTGGCAAAGTTTTAACCAATTCTTTTAAAATAGTTAAGCCTCCGTATCCAGAATCGAATACTCCAATAGGTGAATATTTGGTTTGTTTATTCAAAAGAATACAATAGTAATAAATTATTTAATTAC
>CAIYSA010000384.1 GCA_903928655.1 uncultured Bacteroidota bacterium | reverse complement strand
TATTAGTTTAAGATAAATACCAAAAGCTAATATAGATGGAACCCAAATACCCATGAATGTGGCGTCTTGTTTATATCCATTAAAGAATAAAACTTCTGAATAAATTAATGATAGTAATGCTGCTATAAATAGCAACTTATCTGTTATTGTGAATTTTTTTAGCATAATAATTTTCAGTCTATATGTTTATATTATAGATAACACATTTAAAAGTGAATTGTTTAAAAACGATTTATAGCAGCTATTAAAATAAAAAATATAGTATAGGTTGATTTAAACGATGGATTGATTATATAAGTTTAACCATAAGTTTCTGTAAGCTTTATTTTTATCATAATCATTCGCTTGTTTTTCAATACTAAATTCTCGTTTCCCTCTCGGGTCATTTCCAACACCTGCTAAATAAGCCCAATTGCCCCAATTACTTGAAACATCGTAGTCAATGAGCTGTTGTTCAAAATAAGCTGCACCATATCTCCAATCTAACTTTAATTGGTTACAGAAATAACTTGCTACATTTTGTCTACCACGGTTACTCATAAAACCAGTAAGTTTAAGCTCAAGCATATTGGCATCTATAAAGTCTATGCCTGTTTTTCCATCCATCCACGTTAAAAGGGTTTCGTAATTATGCTTGTGTAAATTATCTGTTTTGGCATGTATACCTGCTTGTTGAAAAAATTTGTTTGAATATTTTTTCATCATAAACCTAAAGTAATCTCTCCAAAGTAATTCAAATTCTAACCAATAAGTTGATTCGTTTGATGAAAATTGAGCTTCGTATTTTTTCAATTCAAAATAAATTTCTCTTGGCGATAAACAGCCCAAACCAAGCCAAGCAGAAAATTTGGTTGAATAATTTTCGCCAATCATTCCGTTTCGAGTTTCTTTGTAAGTCGATATAGCTTGTGTTTCAAATAAGTACGTGTTTAATCTTTTATAACCTTCTGTTTCGCCACCCTTAAAATGAATAGCAGCGCGGCAATCTACTTCCGTTGCTTCTAATCCTAGCTGTTCGATTCTAGGTAGGTTTAACTTATCTATTATAGGCGATTTAATAAATGTTGGTTTTAAAAATACTTCTCTAACGCTCGATTCTTTTTCTATGCGTTTTCTAAAGTTGGTAAAAATATCTGGAATGTCTTTTAAAGAAAAAGGTAGATCTTGAGCATGGTATAAAGTACTTGTGCTAAAAGTTTCGAGTGAGCAATGTGCTTTCCATAATTCTTTTTCTACTAACTCTTGTGTTTTTTTTTCTTCGTAAGCCACTTCTTTTTTACTAAATACTTTTTGCGCTTTGTATTTATGTACAAGTTTTAGTAGCTCATATTCTGGCTTTCCAAATAACATAACTAAGCCAGAACCTAATTTTCTTAAATTGGTATCTAAATCATTTAAAGATTCTAATAAAAATTGAGTTCTAAAATTACCAGTTTTTTTAAATCCAAATTCAGTTGTTTTAAAATGAGATTCATCAAAGCAATACACTGGAATAATTTCATCGCTTTGTTCTACAGCACGCACAAGTGTTTCATTATCATGTAAACGTAAATCGGTTTTAAACCAAACAATAGAAGTTGTCATAAAAATTTATAAATCGTTTATGTGTTTCAAATAATAGTCTGCCTGTTCTAACAACTCTGCTTTAGCTTTTGGTTCCATGCGGCGCCAAACATTATACATCATTCCAATGCGAGGGTTTTTAGCTAATTTAGTTTCATCTTTATCATAAAAATTCCAATACAAACTATTAAACGGACACGCTTTATCACCTGTTTTTTTTGCTTTATCATAATAACAACCTGTGCAGTACGAACTCATTTTATTGATATAAGTAGCAGAGCTTACATAAGGTTTTGAACCTACAATTCCGCCGTCGGCAAACTGACTCATTCCTCTTGTATTGGTAATTTCAACCCATTCAAAGGCATCAATGTAAATTCCTAAATACCAAGCATCAACCTCATCAGGGTTTACACCAGCTAATAAAGCAAAATTGCCAGTTATCATTAATCTTTGTATGTGATGCGCATAAGCATATTGTAAAGATTGGTGAATAGCATTTTTTAAACAGTTCATTTTTGTTTTACCTGTCCAAAACCAAGTAGGTAATTTTTCGGAATGTTCAAAATAATTGAGTGTTGCATATTCGGGCATTTTAAGCCAATAGATACCGCGCATGTATTCGCGCCATCCAATTATTTGTCTCACAAAACCTTCTAGTTGATTGTACTCGATTTCGTTAGGCCTTTTATAATATTCTTCAATAGCTTTATTTACAACCTCTTGTGGTGAAATTAATTTTATATTTAAAGAAAATGATAAACGAGAATGGTATAATGACCATTCGTTTGGCGCCATCGCATCTTGAAATGTACCAAATAAAGGCAAACATTCTTTTACAAAAAAATCAAGCAAAGTTAACGATTGATCTCTATTTATTGGCCACACAAAATTTTCGGAATCAACTTCTCCAATAGTTTTTACGCCACTTTCATTAATTTCTATTTCAATATTAGTAACATTATTTGTAAATAATAAAGGCTGTGTTGGCTTATGTTCCTTTGGTAATTTTTGTCGGTTTTCTTCGTCAAAATTCCATTTTCCATGTAAGGGTTTATCACCATCAACAATTAAAACATGATGTTTTTTGCGCATGTGCCTGTAAAACGTTTCCATGAGGTATGTTTTTTTACCATTAAATAAATTACCTAATTCATGGCGTGTGCTATAAAAATGCTCGGTATCAAAAACTGTAAATGGAATTGAAAGTTTAGAACAAAATGATTTTAAATGTTCATCTAGCCTATATTCATCAGGCAATTGGTATTCGAACTGAGTAAAATTGTGTTTAAGAATTAAGTGGTGACAATTTTTATGAAAGCTTTGTAAATTGTTAGTGTCATTTAGTTTTATATAAATTACTGTGTGTTTTTGTTTTTGCAATTGATCTGCAAACTGTTGCATAGCAGCAAAAATACCTATCACTTTTTGTATATGATGCTTAGCATAATCAGTTTCGGAGCGTATTTCCATTAACAAATAAGTTACAGTATCATCAATGGTATTAAACCAGGAATGATTATTATTAAGTTGGTCACCTAATATTAACCTAAGTATTTTTTGTTTTTTAATTGGCATAACTACTTATTGTTTCTACATCTATCACTGCAATATTTAACTTCTAACCAATTCTTTTCCCATTTTTTTCTCCATGTAAAAGGCTTTTTACAGGTAATACAAATTTTTGACGGTAAATTTTCTTTTTTGATTCCCTTCATAATGTTTAAACACATTGTAAGGTTAAAAGTTTATGCTAAATAGTGAAGAAAACAAAAGGCTTTAAAATCGGACACCTTTCCAACTTAAACTAATATTGTAACTTAAACTACCAAAACTGACTAATGCATTATTGAATTTTTGAATTCAAAATTATTCCTATTAAAATCAGAAAAATCACATTCAATGTCTTGGTTTTTAATTTCATTTATTTCCAATAAATGTGTTGTTGGTATTGATGCGTAATGTTCTTTGTAAAGTTTATCTACAATTCAATCTACCATTTTATTCTTCATTATTAAGTTTTCCCATTTAGCAGTTAAAAAAGTAGTCATTAATTTAAAATATAAATATTGTAAGTTAAAATAGTTGCAAAACTTACCCAAAGTAAATATGGAATATTTAAAAGTGCTGCAAGTT
>CAIYSA010000383.1 GCA_903928655.1 uncultured Bacteroidota bacterium | reverse complement strand
TTTATAATTAAAATAGTTTTATTTTAGAAACATATTTTTTTAACATGAAATTTCTTTTTTCTATTCTGTTTTTTTCTGTTTTGTTTACTGGTTTTTCTCAGCGAGGTAAGGATGGCTCAGTAACAATAACTGCCACAAACACTATTGTTAACTTATATACTCCTTTAACTGCAAACGCTAGTATTGGAAATCAAACATTAACGGTTTTAAGTTCAGCTTCATATAATGTTGGCGATTTGGTTTTTATAATTCAAATGCAAGGGGCATTAGTAAATGCAGGTAAAGATTCTATTCTTCCTGATTTAAATAGCTCAATACCTAAAAACAATACTTTTGGTGCGATTACTAATTATAATAATAGTGGTAATAACGAATATGCTCAAGTTTATGCAGTTCCAAATGCAACTACAATTGTAATAGACTGCGGACTAAACTACAATTATAATTATTTATCAAAAGTTCAAATAATAAAAGTTCCTCGCTATTTTACTCTTACAATAAGTGGAGCTGGTTCAATCACTTGTCCAGCTTGGAACGGATCTGTTGGCGGTATAGCTGTTGTAGAAACACAAAGTAATTGCATATTAAACAGTGCCCCGTCATTTAGTGTTACGGGTAAAGGTTTTAGAGGAGGTGCAAAAAGTAATGTTTCAGGTTATGGTGGTACCCAATTTGGTTTTTTAATACAAGGCGAAGGTTCTTATAAAGGTGAATCAATTGCAGGTGATAGCACAAGGTATAAAGTTTACAAGGCAGTTTATTGCCGAGGAGCTATGGCTAATGGTGGCGGTGGGGGAACAATTCATAATGCTGGTGGCGGTGGCGGTGGAAATGGAGGGAATATTTTGCTTTATGACGGTTTTGGTAACCCTACTGGATATGCTGCAGCTTGGAACTTGGAGAGCGCAAGTTTTTCAACACATACTTCATCTGGTGGAGGAAGAGGAGGATATTCTTTTTCATCTTCAAATCAAAATCCACTAACTTTAGGTGTAGCATCAGCAGCTTGGGGAGGTGACACACGAAGAAATAATGGTGGTTTTGGCGGACGTCCTTTAGATTACTCAACTGGTAAATTATTTTTAGCTGGAGGAGGTGGATCTGGTGATGGAGGAGATAATAGAGCAGGTGTTGGTGGTAGTGGCGGAGGAATGGTTTATATACTTTGTTATGGTAATTTATCTGGAGCGGGTACCATTGAAGCAGATGGAAATAAAGGCTTGAATACCACAATAACATGTTCAGGAAACGATGGAGCTGGAGGAGGAGGTGCTGGTGGAACAATTATTTTAAATGTTAATGGCACTATTTCTTTATCAGCAACAACTGCATTAAGTGCTAAAGGAGGAGATGGTGGAAATGTAAATTTTAATTGCACTATATTTACCCCAAATACCGATGGATACGGACCAGGAGCAAGTGGGGGAGGTGGTTATTTATCAGTTTCTGGCGTAATGCCAACTAATAATATTAATGGAGGATTAAACGGAATTGTTGTTGGAAATACAGGTAATATAGCTAACAATTTTCCTCCTAATGGTGCTACTAAAGGTGGGGTTGGTTCAACTGGTTCAATTTTAAATTATTCTTTAACAACATCTGCAAATCAAACACTCTGTACAAATCAAAGTTTTACTTTAACTGCAACATCAACATTGCCCGGAAATACTATAATTTGGTATAATTCTATTGTTGGAGGTATTTCAATTGCCACTGGCACAGCTTATGTTTCTTCAGGTTATCCATCAGCTGGTACTTATACTTTATATGCAGGTGTTTGCCCCGGAACGTATCGCCAACCAATTATCATTACTGTAAATGCAGGATTGATTTTATCAATTAATTCTCCTACAATTTGTGCAGGGCAAACAACAACTTTAATCGCATCAGGTGCAACAACTTATACATGGAACACTGGGCCTACAACAGCAAGTATAACTGTAAGTCCATTAGCAACTACTATTTATACATTATCAGGATTAAGTGGTTTATGTGCTGGAACTAAAACTACACAGGTTACAGTTAATTTTGTTCCTACCGTAACGGTAACAAATCTAACAATTTGTTCAGGTAATTCTGTTACATTAACTGCAGGAGGTGCATCCACTTATAGTTGGAGTACTGGAGCATTAACAAATACAATTTTAATTTCGCCATCATCAACCACTAGTTATTCTGTTATAGGAACCCTAAGTTTATGTTCTAATACTGCAATTTCTACAGTTAGTGTAGTAGCAACACCAACAATAAGTTTGGCCTCCCAAACTATTTGTGCTGGTCAAACTGCAACATTTACAGGAGTAGGAGCAACTTCATATACTTGGTTACCTGGCAGTTCAACAGGGACTACTTTTACTATAGCCCCCATCACAACAACAGTAATTACTATAAAAGGTGCAAATGGAACGTGTACTGCTCAAGCAACTGCTTCTCTTACAATAGGTTCAGGAATTACAATAGCAGTCAATAGTCCAACAATCTGTTCTGGACAAACTGCAACTTTAACAGCAAGTGGAGCAACAACTTATAGCTGGAGCTCAGGTTCAACATCAGGTACTATAACTATTAATCCAACCACAACCACAATTTATACAATTACAGGAAGTTCTGGAATATGTTTAGGAGCTACTACAGCTACTGTTACAGTAAAACCAATACCAATAATCGCTTTTGTTAGCCCAACAATTTGCTCATGCTCACAACCAACTCTTAATTTATCTGGTGTAACATCTGTAACGGTTTCTCCAGTTCCATTGTCAATTATTGGAGGAACTACAATTGTTTGTGGATCTATTTGTTCAAATACAAATTATACAGTAACTGGTTCGAATGGTTCATGTTTAACTACTTCCATAATTCCTGTTATAGTTACTCCAACTCCTACGTTAACTGTAAATTCTCCAACTTTATGTTTAGGGCAAACGACAACATTAACAGTAAGTGGAGCCTCAACATATTTATGGAGTAATGGAGCTACAACTTCAAATATTAGTTTAACACCTTTAACAAACACGAATTATACAGTAACTGGTATTAATGGTATTTGTAGTTCAACTGTTATAAGTAGTATTATTGTAAATACGGTCACACTAACAAATTTTTCATTAACAATACCCTTATGTGCCAATCAAATTACTGTATTAAATGCTGGAGTTAGTTCGGCAACATCTTTTACATGGTCCAATGGCCCAAATACCTATACTCAAAATGTTAGTCCTTCTGCAACAACTACTTATTCTGTTTTAGGAAATAATGGCGCATGTCCGGCTTTAGTCGGAGTCATTACCCTAAGTGTTAATTCAGTTATAGCTGATTTTGTTGGTATTAATGGACCATTTGTTACCCAAGGCAGCACAATAAATTTAATAAACACGAGTATTGGTGCTGTTAATTATAATTGGGAATTTTGTGATATAACAAACTCAATATTAACAAATCAAACGTTTTTAGCCCAGGATACTGGATATTGTTGCGTGAAATTAATAGCTAATAATGTTTCATGTAAAGATTCAATCACTAAATGCTTTAATATAATTAGTGAAGCGGTTGTGATAATTCCAAACGTATTTACGCCAAATGGAGATTCGAAAAATGATTTATTTACTATAAAAACAATTGGTGTAAAATCATTAAATTGTATTATATTTGATCGTTGGGGGTTAAAATTATACGATTGGGATGTTATTAATGGTAGTTGGGATGGAAATACAAAAAATGGACCAGCTCATGATGGGAGTTATTTTTTTATTTTAGAGTATAATGATTATAAGGATAAAACGACTAAAGTAAAAGGGTGCTTTCAGTTATTTAAAAATTAGGAACAAAACTATTATAATTATATTTTTACAATTATTCAACTCGAAAAATTATGAATCAATTATCTAATTTAAATACAAAAATAACTGGAGCAATTTTATTTGCATCATTATTTTATTATAATAATATTTATGCACAAACCGTAGGTGTTAATTCATTTATTAAAGGAACAAGTGTTGAAATTGGAATCGATGGCACTGGTGGATTTGAGGGAAGTCCAGTTGCTCCTCCTGCTGGTTATCATCCTCGTGGTGGCGCTGGTGGTAAGTTTGGTTTTGTTGCAAATCCTCAAATTAATGCCTGGGCTACTTTTGATGGTGATTTTTTTACTCCTGGTTCTCCCGAAAATGGTTGGGGCTTGCAAGTTGGAACTACTGAATTAAATAATAATTGTAATGAATCAACTCAAGATATTAGTGGAGCAATAACTAATTACTCTCATATTTTAGATTGTTATAATGTAGATTGGTCAGGTTCTGTTACTTCAGGAACAACAGTAATTGGTGCCAAAGTAAATTATTTTTTACAACAATTTGATTTATTTTATACAACTACTATTGTTTTAACTAATAATTCAGCTAGCACTATACCATTAATGTATTATTATCGTAATGTGGATCCTGATAATAACCAGTCCATTGGTGCTACTTTTGTAACTACAAATAAAATTGAAGATCAGGCTGGTGGACCAAGCGGTTGTAATTTAGCTTGTGTAAGCGCAACTCAGCCTTCAGGTTCTGGATTTACAGCGTCATATATGGCATTTGCAGCTGTAGGCGCAGATTATAGAGTTTGTTACGGAGGGTTCTCAAACCGTTCAGGTTCTGATATTTGGAACGGTGTTGGATTTACTCAAACTGTAGGTTCGACAAATTCTGCTGATGAGGCTATTTCTTTGGCATACCGTATTCAAAACTTTTTACCTGGAACATCTCGTACAATTAAATTTGTTACCATATTAAAAGCTTCTGATAAAAATGTCGCACTCGCAAACCTATTATATTTATCTTACCCTGGTTCTGGGTTTTTTCCACCATCAAATTGTTCTCCTGTTGTAGATACTGTAAAAGCTTGCGGAGGCAGCACATATTTGGAAATTACAGGACCTAATACATATGATTATAGTTGGAGTTGGTCACCTGGTACTTTTTTATCTGGAACAACTTCATATAGCGCTACATGTACACCAACATCTATTGTTGTATATACAATTACAGGAACTCCAACTTCAACAGTTTGCGTTTCACCACTTCCATTATCTTATACAATTGCTGTTAAACCTTATCCAGTTATGCCTGTTACAATCAGTTCAAATACCAATGCTTGTATAGGAACAACAATGACTTTTACAGCCGGTGGAGGAACTAATTATTCATGGACTGGTCCTAATGGTTATGCTTCAACAAGTCAAAGTTCAAGCATTACACCTACATCTACTTTGAGTACTGGTGTTTATACCGCTTATGTAACTAATACTGTAACAGGTTGTACTAATTCAGCAACCGTTCTTATCACTGTAAATCCATCACCTACAGTTTCGGTTAGTTCTTCAACCACAATTTGTTCTGGTAGAACTGTAACTTTAACGGCTGGTGGAGCAAATGTATATTCTTGGCTTCCTAGTGGATCAGGAACTGCAATTGTTGTTTCTCCAACGACAACTACGGTTTATACGGCAACTGGTTCTTATACTCCAAGTAATTGTTTTTCAGCAACATCAGCTACTATAACTGTAATACCAAACGCAATTGCTAATTATACAGGTTTAATAAATGCTCAAACGTTTACTGTAAATAATGTTTTAGAGATAACTAATACAAGCACCAATTACACATCATTTAATTGTGTACTTTGTGATGGCACGACATCAACTGCTACAAATATTGTAATTCCTTTATTAAAGGCTGAGGAATGTTGTATTAAATTAGTTGCAACTAATGCTACCTGTAAAGATTCAATCACAAAATGTTATAGAGTAGTACCTGAGTTTAATATTATACTTCCAAATGTATTTACTCCAAATGGCGATAAAGTAAATGATATTTTTAGTTTTAAAAATTCAGGAATTCAAGAAATGAATTGTGTTATTTTTGATCGTTGGGGGTTAAAAATGTATGAATGGAATGGTGTTAATGGATTTTGGGATGGAATTGCAAAATCAGGCCTTGCACCCTCAGGGACTTATTTCTATATTTTAAATTATACTAAAGTTGATGGAGGAAGAATAACTGAAAAAAACTTCTTTACTTTATTTAGAGATTAATACCTTTGCTCTTTAAATTATTATGTTAGGATTTAGAGAGGAACTTTTATTGATGATTACAGTGCCAATTTATGCCATTGTAATTGTAGCCGAAATTATTTACAGTTATCTAAAGAGTAAACATTTTTACACTCTAAAAGGTATTTTATCTAACGTTTATTTAACAATTCTAAACATGGGTTTAGATTTACTCATAAGAGGGGTTTGTTTAGCTGTATTATTATATTTTTACCAATTTAAATTTGTAGTATTTGATTCAAATAAACATCCATATTTGTATTGGATATCATTATTAGTTTTTCAAGATTTTATGTTTTATTGGTTACACCGGGTTGATCATTATTCGCGTCTTTTTTGGGCAGTTCATGTAACCCATCATTCATCAGAAGAATTTAATTTAACTGTTGGGTTTCGTTCTTCAGTTTTTCAGCCATTATATCGTTTTATTTATTTTATTCCATTGGCATTAGTTGGTTTTGAACCCTTAGATATTTTATTTATGTATGCTGCTACACAAATTTATGGAATATTAATTCATACTAAAACAATTGGAAAATTAGGGATTTTAGAATGGGTTTTATCAACTCCATCACATCATCGTGTTCACCATGCTAGTAATATAAAATATTTAGATAAAAATATGGGCATGTTTTTAATCATTTGGGATCGGTTATTTGGAACTTTTGCAAAAGAAGAGGAAACTGTAGTTTATGGATTAACAGCAAATATTAATTCGTATCATCCTATTACAATGGTTTTTCACGAATGGAAGGCTATTTTTAATGATGTAATAAAAACTAAAGGATTGAAAAATAAATTAGGTTATGTTTTTGGGCCTCCAGGTTGGAGTCATGATGGAAGCACTAAAACAGCTTCCCAGCTTCGTAAAGAATTAAACACAA
>CAIYSA010000382.1 GCA_903928655.1 uncultured Bacteroidota bacterium | reverse complement strand
ACTATGGCGGAATATTTCCGTGATGGAGATGGAACTGGTCCAGGACGCGATATATTATTTTTCGTTGATAATATTTTCCGTTTTACACAAGCAGGTGCTGAAGTTTCTGCCTTATTAGGTCGTATGCCTTCTGCGGTAGGTTACCAGCCAACATTGGCTTCAGAAATGGGTGCTATGCAAGAACGTATTACTTCAACTAAAAAAGGTTCTATTACTTCTGTTCAAGCTGTTTATGTTCCTGCTGATGATTTAACTGATCCGGCTCCAGCAACAACTTTTGCGCATTTAGATGCTACAACAGTATTAAGTCGTAAAATTGCTGAATTAGGTATTTATCCTGCTGTAGATCCTTTAGATTCTACATCTCGTATTTTATCGCCTTCTGTTATTGGAGAAGCTCACTACAATTGTGCTCAACGTGTTAAATTAACTTTACAACGCTATAAAGAATTACAAGACATCATCGCTATTTTAGGTATGGATGAGTTAAGTGAAGAAGATAAATTAACTGTTCATCGCGCTCGTCGTGTACAACGTTTCTTATCTCAACCTTTCCACGTTGCTGAGCAATTTACTGGATTAAAAGGTGTTTTAGTTCCAATCGAAGATACTATCAAAGGATTTAATATGATTTTAGATGGTAAAGTTGATGAGTATCCTGAAGCAGCATTCAACTTAGTTGGTAGTATTGAAGAAGCGATTGAAAAAGGTAAAAAGATTTTAGCTGAAGCTTAATATCAAAGAGATGAAATTAGAAATTATAACACCAGATAAAAAAGTATTTGAAGGACAAGTAAAATCTGCTTTGTTTCCTGGTTCAGAGGGCTCTTTTGGGGTTTTAAATAACCATGCACCAATGATTGCAACTTTAAAAAACGGTACTATCGAATTGGTTGAAGAAAATAACACAACACATTCATTTGTAGTTAAAGGTGGTGTAGTGGAAATTTGTAAAAACAATGTTATTGTTTTAGCAGAATAATTTCGAAACTTAATTTTAATTTAAAATCCTGATTAGTAATAGTCGGGATTTTTTATTTTCACTAAAATAATAATTTTTGATTATAAATATAAAATGTTAACTATTCTGTATTGGAATTGTTCTAAAAATAAACTACTTTTTTATTAATTAGTCTTATTTTACGGCATGTCATGTTGAACTTGATTCAGCATCTCTGAAGACATTGAATCAAGTTCAGTGTGACTAATAAAAAGTTTGGACTATATTTTAATTGCATTTGGTATTAAACAAAAAAACTCTCAACTAATTTAGCTGAGAGTTTTTTATTAAATATTGATTGCTTGAAAGAATAATTTATTTTACACGCTCAACGTATTCTCCCGTTTCAGTATTTATTTTTAATTTATCTCCTATTACTACAAATATCGGAACTTGAATTTTCACATTACCTGTTAATTCGGCTGTTTTCAAAGATTTTCCTTTAACACCTTCTTCAGTATAAGTCACTTCTAATTCAACATATTGAGGTAATAATCCACTTAATGGTTTATCATTTTCATCAAAACGTATTTTAAGAACCATTCCTTCTTGTAAAAATTGTAAGCTATCAGCAAATAAAATTTTAGGAATGTGTGTTTGGTCGTAAGTTTCTTGGTTCATACAAACTAAAAAATCACCTTCCATAAATAAGTACTGCATTTCGTATTCGTCAACTCTAATGATATCAATTTTTTCTCCCGAACGAAAACGAACTTCACTTTGTTTACCTGTTTCAACGTTTCTGCATCTTACCGAATAAATTGCATTTCCTTTTCCTGGAGTAATATGATCATAGTCCATTACTTGAACTAATTCATTATTGTGTCTTAAAAAAATATTTTTTGAAATATCAGATGTAGTAGCCATAATTTTTACTTTTTTTTAGAACGGAAAGATACTATCTTGTTACGAGATAGACAAAATTATATCCTCCAAAACACTATAAAAATAAAACAATTTAATTTTTCTACTTCATATATTTTTGTTTCACATCGCTGTAACTCGGAAAGTTATTGTAATGCCAGTTCATAATTACAGTTCCGTTTTTTATTAAAACTAAACCAGGGTTTGAACGAATAATTGTTTTTAAAACTACGCCATCCGAAGTTGCAAAATCATACAATGCTTGGTGTTTGTGCTTGTAATCATCTACTTGCTTAGCATCAGATGCTGTTAATCCTAAAATAGAAATTCTTTCAGAGGCTGCTAATTTATATAAATCATTAATTTTAGCATGTAATGTTTCGTCATCGGCCGTTTCGTTTAAATCATAACATACCAATAAAAACTGATAATTAGGGTTATTTAAAATACTATCCGTTATCGGCTCCCCATTTTGATTATTTATAGAAAAATCAACAATTTTTGGTGGATTTATTGCATCATGTACTAATTTATTAACTGTATTGTGCCAAGCCCAAGTTAAAGTATCTTCCCAAATTTTAGAATCCATATAATCCTTTTGGTTAAATTCTTTTATTTTACCCGTTTTTAAATTTTTGTATTCAAGCATCGATTCATAAACGGCGGGTTGATATCCAACGCCTGCCTTCATGTTTTCTCTAATATTATCGCCTACTTTATATGCTCTAAAATCAAATACTGGTAAATTACGGTAAGTATAAATTGGGAACACTATAGACAATACAATTGCAAAAAAAGTAAGTGCTATAGTAATTAAAGGACTAAATAATTCGTTGATGCTTTCTTTTCCTGCAAAAAGTAAAGTAATTGCAATTAGAAGTACAATATCTTTCCAAAAGCTTTCCCATGGTTTTAAAACTAAAAAATCACCAAAACAACCACAAGTCGTTACCTTATTATAACATGCTGAATAAAACGTTAAAAAGGTGAAGAAAGTAATTTGAGCTAATAATAAACCAAGTGTAAGGTTTCTTTTATATCCAACCAACAACATAAAACCTAAAGCCATTTCGCTGACACATAAAAGTATTGCCAATGGTAATGCAATGTGAGCCATACTTTCAAATATGGATAAGCCAGAATCTGCTGTAAATACCTCAAAATATTCTTTAAGCTTATAACTAAATCCTAATGGATCATTTGCCTTTATAAATCCTGAAAAAATAAATAATCCTCCTACAAAAATTCTTGTAATGTGCGTAATAATTGGAGCTTTACTAATAATAGGTGATGCATTTACTAATATTACTAAAGTACCAAGCACAATAGCAACGGTTGTTTTGCTAATACATGAAGGACAAATCCAATATAATAATGCGGCTAAGCCAAACGACCAAATGGCACGAAATAGTTTTGTTGATAAGAATTTTTTCATAGTTTATAAGGTTGAAGTCTCTAAAGTATAATGATTATAGCGAAGATAAAAGTTTTTTAGTTTTTTTAACGAACGATCGAATTTAGTTATTAAAGATTAATGTTTAATATGTATCGCATATATAAATTCAATTTGCTTTTATTAGGACTTTGGTTGGTTGAATATTATCCTTTACTAATAGTAAACTATAAAATAGTTTTTGTAAGTTTATATATTATAAATTACGGTATTATGAAGTTTATTACTACACTTTTTTTGATTAGCATTTTTTTTACATTTTCTACTT
>CAIYSA010000381.1 GCA_903928655.1 uncultured Bacteroidota bacterium | reverse complement strand
CCCACATGGGGCGGTTTTATATAGCAATTATCCTATTGTTACCCCACGACCACACACAAAGTTGTTTTCCTGTGGCGCGTAATTAAACTGTTAAATTATCTAAGCCAAAAACCATCCAATTCCAATTCATTACTTCATTTCTTCTAACGTAGCCCAATCAATCACCATCAATGATTTGCCTGCGGCTTTAACTAATTTTTTATCGTTTGTCCAAAATTGACTGCAACCCGCAAGAATGGCTGTTGCTAAGTGCAAGGCATCAGGCGTTTTTAAACTGCTATCTGCGCGTAATTTTGTCGCCATATCAAACACATCACGATTCATATCAATCAGGGTGCATATTGAGAAAAATCGGTCAAATTGGTTCAAAGAAAACACGTTATTATTCCTAATCGGGAGTACCCGCGTTTCCAACCGAGCTAACTCACTGCTATAAATTTGATGACTGGGTAATAATTTTTTCAATAATGACCGTTGAAATGTATCCCCTTCAATTAAACCGATGATAATGCAAGAATCAAGATAAATAGCCGCCATTAGTTATCCCAGCTTTGGCGTTCGTTGTCGAGATGCTGTGCAATGTCTTCCCTACTCAACCCCATCCCTGTAGGGACATCAGGCAATTCATTTAAAAAACCGGCTAATGTTAATGTATCTGCTGATTGCTCGGGTTCGTCATAAATCACAATCACCTTTGCCTTACGTGCTCTGACAGTATGAGGTAACTGTAAATGAATTTGTTGTTGATGATTGATTTCAACAACTGGCATTTCGATGGCGTGCATAACGTTATCCTTTTTTTATGAAAATTCAAGCTGCTAAGGCTTGATTCAATTCGTCGAACATATTATCCATGTTCGAGCCGAATAATTGATACATTTTGGCTAATCCGCCTTTTCCGTCAAAGGGCGACATCTCTAAATCATCACGTTCAATGTGAATTGAACTGGCAATATGGTCACGTATCATCTGCAACCACGCCATTTGTTCAGGACTAAATTTTTCTGTGTTACCCGCATGATGGGTCATAATCCAATTTTGGAAATTTCGGCGTACCGTGTCTTCATAATTCACCAACGTTTCATCAATTCGGCAAACACGGCGAATAAGTGCCACTAATACGGTTAATTGACTACTTGGGTCGATGCCGCTGTAATTATCCAGCAAACTGTATGCTTTCCATACCCGTAAAGGACTGAGACGTGGTTTATCTGTTTTTAATCTTGTTAGTAATTCATTAATCATGGCATAGGTGATTTCACGACGTCGATGAGGTTCATTGAAGAAAATACTCAGTGCATCAATCTCATCTTTATGTGTTTCTAAATAGTCAATGAACTCGTTACATACCTCATTGGCATTTTGTTGCGCATCTTGTGTCCATCCGCTAAATACAACATTATCTAAATTGTCATGGTCGATGATTTGTTCTTTATCTTTACGAATATTGTCAATTAAGCCGACTAGTTCACCGGTCAATATACTTGCAACATTAGATACTAGTTGTGCTTGCGCTGTTTCTATGTGCTGCTCTGTAATTTGATTATTGGATTGACCGGCTAATTCTTTTGCCCTTGCTTCTACGTTATCAACATCAACAGCAGCAAATAAATCACCAATTAATGAGCTTAATTCGACGCCTGCGCATTGTTTAAACTTGTTTTTGTCATCATTGTTTAGCTGTTGATTTAATCGCGCTAATCGCCCGCCTAATGAAGTTATGGTATCGGTGTCACTAGCTCCCAGCATAACTCCCATTAGCAAGTCCTTAATACTTGCAGACGGTTTGGTAATCAAAGGCTGGCTAGCGGTCTTTAATGAACGTGTAACACCAACGGCATCTACGATTACATAATGTGTCTTTGCTGTTTTTGCAGATGGGGTGACTTTTTTTAGAGAATCATGGTCAAGAGTTCTAGTACCACGTCCTTTCATTTGCTCAAAATAATTGCGACTTTTAACATCGCGCATAAATAAAAGACATTCCAGTGGTTTCACATCCGTTCCAGTGGCTATCATATCAACTGTCACCGCAATTCTTGGATTATAGCCATTACGAAAGCTAGCAAGCACTGATTTTGGGTCTTCTTCAGCTTTGTAGGTTATTTTTTTACAAAACTCATTGCCTTCACCAAATTCGTCACGTACTGTTTGAATAATGTCATCAGCATGACTATCCGTCTTTGCAAAAATCAATGTTTTTGGTACTTCATTTCGGTCAGGAAATATGTCAGGTAGTTTTTGTTTAAACGTACGGATAATTGTTCGAATTTGGTCAGGATTAACAACACCTCTATCCAATTCTTTAGCTGAATAGACTTCATCTTCATCCTGCTGTTCCCATCTTTTACGACGACTGAGTTGTTCGCGTTTTTCAATAAGTTGCTTTGACGTTAGTTGTGCTCCTGAATTCGTAATTTCAGTGGTAATTAAATAGATTTCATTGCCTACGTTAACACCATCTGCCACCGCTTTTTCATGGTCATAGTCACTAACTAGATTTTTATTAAAAAAACCAAACGTCCGGTTATCGGGGGTTGCTGTTAATCCAATCAAAAAAGCATCAAAATAATCAAGTACCTGTTGCCATGTGTTATAAATAGACCGATGACATTCATCAATGAAAATAAAATCAAAAAATTCAATCGGTACTTTGGGATTGTAAACTACGGGAAGAGGATTTTTAGGTCTAATCAATAATTCAGCAGGATTAAGGTCTTCTAATGTGCTATCAAGTTCTTGCCCTTTCAGTATTGAATACATCCGTTGGATTGTACTAATACAAACTTGTACATCTTTAGCTACATAAGAAGATTGCAATCGTTGGACTGTATAGAGTTCAGTAAACTTACGATTATCATCGTTAGGCAAATAACTCATCATTTCCTGTTCGGCTTGTTCGCCCAAATTACGGGTATCCACAAGAAATAATATTCGTTTTGCATCCCCATATTTGAGTAAACGGTATATTGCAGTAATCGATGTAAACGTTTTCCCCGAACCCGTTGCCATCTGAATCAAAGCGCGAGGTCGATTATTTTTAAATGATTCTTCTAATTTGTGAATGGCGGATATTTGGCAATTTCTCAATCCTTTAGGGTTTAAATCAGGAAATGATTGTAGACGATGCCGTAGAGACGTATTTTGAAATAGCCATTCTTGGATAGTTTCTGGTCTGTGAAAGATGAATATTTCATGAGACCGCGGCTTGGGGTCTCTAAGGTCTGTGAATCTTGTAACAACGCCGGTACTTTCGTATAAAAAAGGCAATGGCTCACTATTGTTAATCCATTTTAATTTTGAAGTTGCATATCCTTTTGTTTGTTCTTCAACAACTGTTAATTTATACCCATCCCCTTCCTTCTTAGCTTCAATTACACCAACGGCAATTTTATTTACAAATAAAATATAGTCAGCATAGCCTACATCTGTTTGATATTCACGAATAGCCTGCCCAAGTCCATCGTTAAGATTAATATTATTTTTTGATTGTATAACCCAACCAGACTGCTTTAACAGATTGTCAATATTGTCACGAGCTAATTGTTCAGGTGTTTGATTGTTCATTATTTATTATTTCATAATTACATTATTTATGAGGTAATATTAACATAACTAATGTTTAGAACGGCTTATATGCTGTTTGTAAAATAAACTACACATTATTTGACAAAACACACCCCACATTACACTGTGTAAAGTAACGTATCCTACGTTCGTAGGATAAACATGCTACTTCATGATTCTGTGTTTTATCTCTTGATAAATCATGATATACAAACTACAAACGACCGTATATAATTTGTATAAACTAATTATTCAGCGGATCAAAACACATGAAAGCAATCATCTACACTCGAGTTTCAACAGCGGAACAAGGTAAAAGCGGATTAGGCTTAGATTCTCAATTAGCTATTGTGAATGAGTTTTGCAATGCTGAAAATTACGAAGTATTAGCACACTACAGCGAAACCGAAACAGGTAGCGGCAAAGATGCACTAGATAAAAGACCGATCCTTGCTAAAGCACTGCAACACGCAAAAAAAGAAGGTGCAGTATTGATGGTGTCGAAGTTGGATAGATTAGGGCGTAACGTTTCATTCATTAGCGCATTGATGGAACAGCGCGTTAATTTTATTGTCACGCAATTAGGTAAGGATGCAGACCCATTTCTGCTACATATCTATGCTGCTCTTAGTGAAAAAGAACGTGAACTGATAAGTTCTCGAACAAAGTCAGCTCTAAAGGTACTCAAAGATAGTGGCAAAAAATTAGGCAATCCTTCTAATTTAAATGAAGCTAGGCTACTTAGTAATGCTACTAATCGCAAAAATGCCGATGATTTTGCTAACAGTGTCGTAAGTATAATCGTGGGCTACAGGGATGAAGGTAAAACCCTACAATATATAGCAGATAAACTAAATCAAATTGGTGTAAAAACAGCAAGGGGCGGTGGATGGCATGCATCAACTGTATCTAATGTTTTAAAACGCCTAGAATAGAAGGGTCTTAAATTGTCTACTTTATAAGATACACCTATGGTTTTTCGAATAATTAACGTTTAAAAATTTTTTTCCACAGGGATGTGTTTTTTGACGTGGGTGTGACAGATACTGACGTCGCTGGTTGATGGGTTAATAATAATAAATTATTAATTCTTGTCTCTAAAGAATCTAGTCGATTAGTCAAATTATTAACTAGTTGTTGTTCTCTTTGTAGTTGCTGACGCAAAAAATCATTTTCTTGCGACAGTAGTGCTACGTTCATCATCGTCTCATTTGTATTTTTTACCGTCTCATTTTTCGTATCATTTTGCTTCACATTTATAATTTCAAACACTCGATGTAACTCAGATGCATCAATCTCATAAATACCATTGAAATTTTTTATGGAAGATATTTTGCCACTTTTTACGGCACGATGTATAGTTGCCTTCGATTTTCCTGTTGCAATTGCTGCAGTTGACAATGTGTATTTCATATCGTCTCTGTTTGTCTCATTTTGTGTTTCATGATACGTATCATTGTATCATTTTTGTCAATTACCAACGACCAGAATTTTTCAAAATTTCAACAATGTGCTTTGGTACATTGCTTTCATTCACTGCATCACCAAACCGTTTTCTACTTGTTGCAAACTGCTCAATCAACAGTTGTCGTTCATTTTCATTATCCGATTTGGATGAAATTACAATAGATTTTTTTTCAACAGGAACAGTAGCTAATGGCTTTATAGCTGCTTTGATTTCAAAAGAAAATTGTATTGCTACCACCTTCTTCCCACGTTTTCTCTCACCGTAACTCACAAATAAATTTGAATGCTGATTAATTTCACTAATTGCTTTATCAATAACAGACCTTTTTAATTCTCCAAACGTTGAATATTTATCTTCTAAATTTAGTAAAAGTCTTAATTCATCGATTTCTATTTCTTGAGCCCCTCTACCTCCCGCCTGAAATTGATGTAAAAGTTCGTAAAATCTTAAAGAATATACAGATTGAAAATTTTTTACATCGTCTAATTTGTATTTGAAAAATTTCTCAGTGATGCTTGTTAAATACGGAATGATTTCATCACTGAATACTAATCTTACTTTGCTATCATCGTGCCAGTATTTAACTCGTTTGACCCAATGAAATTTTTCAATCCCCTCAAAATCTTTCAGTATAAAAGTTCTATCAAACAATTTATCTGATGCCAACTTTAGATTGTGATATGTGTTTTTATGATTATCATCAAATAAATCCCTGAATTCCTGAACGGTAATCACAAATTCGTGATTAATATCTAAACTTTTTCTGCTATCAATTTTACTTATGCACGCAAGCAGTAATCTTTGTTCATTAAGACTTAATGAGTATCTTATCTTTGCGAGTTCATTTTTCTTTACAACAATATTATTTTTCATATTATGTATTTTAATATGAAATACATAATATGTATACACCATGGTTTATTTTACTCATAATAAAAGCCGGTAATAGTTTATTTTGCACATTGTTAGTTTATTTTACTCATAATAAATTGCTTGTAGATACTGTAAACACTGTAAACCTACATAATAAACAAGTTATTAAACAAGAAATATTAAAATAAAAAGAGAACGTATTTTATAAAAATAAAAAATATAGACGTAAACAGCCTTTATTTGCACGTTATATAAAAACAAGTAGGTTGGTATATTAATTTAATTTAACAGCCTTTAAGGCCAAATAAAAGCAATATTTAAAGCATTGTTAAATATAATCTCACAAACTCTCACATACATCTCTAAATACACTAAATACATCTTTAATTATTTTTCAAAGGTGTATCAAAGATGTGTAAAAAAGAACGGATGGAAAAATTCATTAATGACAATGAATCATTAATAGAATTAAAGTTGAAAACCAATGCACTGGCATCGTTATTATCTGAAGAAGAAGATTTCTATAAAATTAGTGGGAGAATGAAAGAGTCAGGGCGGTTCATCAAAACAAGCAATCAGCATAATAGATTTAATATCATTGATTCTGCTGCATCTTATATTCGATATGAACCATATTCTAATCGTATTATTAGAAGACGAATTTATGCGCAATTCTTCAACAATCTACCTGATATAATTGAACAATACCCGACGCATAATTGGTATTTCATGACTTTAACAATAAAAGATTGTGATGTACATCAAGTACGTAAATCAATAGATATTCTAAATGCTTCATTTAAGAAATTATTAACGGGTGATAAATTCTCAAGATATTTCAAACAAAACGGTCAAGACTACGGAAATTGTGGATATTTTAAAGCACTGGAAGTTTCAGATACTGAATATTCAAATGAAATGTGTAGACCACATATTCATGTACTTCTTCATTTGTCGAAAAATTCTACTTATTCCAAGAATTATATAAGCAATGAAAAATTAAAGATGTTATGGTTAAAAGCTTTAGATATTGAAGATAATTATAAAATTACTGTCGATATGCAAAATATTGATTTTGATGATATTCATGAACAAATTATCAATCTTTGTAATATCGCAAGTTATATGATGAAACACAATAGTATCGATTTACTAAAAGATAAAGATTTTACATGCGAATATCTTAAACAAATACGTGGTAAGAATTTACATAGCAGTGCGGGAACACTGAAAGGTATAAATAAAAATAATTCGAATTATCAGAAACCAGAATCAAATGATAATATTAATATATTGAAATTTAACGATTATTCATTAAAATATAAGTTAGTAACCCCATCATAATCATTTAAAAGAATCCCCCTCCTTGGAGGGGGATTCAATCATTCATTCATTCATTCTTCAAAGGTTTAATTATCATCATAAATTATGATAATAATTACTACTATTTATCTGTTTTAATCATTAGATGTATAAATTTTAAATATATTCATCTCATTAGACACTATAGTAGGGGGAATTTAAAAATGCTCCTCTGAAACCCATGCCAGACGTGGGTTCCTGAAAAAAACGGACAATTTTACAGCTATTTCATT
>CAIYSA010000380.1 GCA_903928655.1 uncultured Bacteroidota bacterium | reverse complement strand
TCAGCAAGAACAAAACCAGAAAACAAATATTATATCTTAGCTGAAGAAATTGCCTTTAAATTAACGCAAGAAGGTTACGGTGTTATTACTGGCGGAGGCCCAGGAATTATGGAAGCTGCTAACAAAGGTGCAAAACGAGGAAAAGGAAATTCGGTAGGTTTAAATATTAATTTACCATTCGAACAAAAACCAAATGATTTTATAGATAGAGATAAAAGTATTGACTTTAATTATTTCTTTGTACGTAAAACAGTTTTTTTGAAATACTCACAAGGGTTTATTGGTATGCCTGGTGGCTTTGGAACTATTGATGAATTATTTGAATCATTAACATTAGTTCAAACAAATAAGATTGCAGAATTTCCAGTAATTTTAGTTGGAACCGAATATTGGAAAGGATTAATTTCATGGATAAAAGAAACTATGTTACATAATGAACATAATATTAATGAAGTTGATTTAGATTTATTTAAAATAGTAGATACAGCGGATGAGGCAGTTAAACACATTGTCGATTTTTATAGTAGGTATATGTTAAAGCCGAATTTTTAAAAAACTAAACCAATAATTTTAGTTTGGCTTTATTTTATAATAACTCTTTTGAATATATGGCGGCTGGAACGCACAGTAAAATTTAAAAAACAGATTTATCATTAATCGGTTCGTAAGATTGCATCATTAAATCGTCAACATAAATGATATGGTTGCTTCGGTTCCAAAACAAGGTTCTTACAATATCTTTTGTACTTCTTAAATCATCAGGCGTTAAATAATATAATTCAATTTTATTCCATTGATTTGGTTTAAAATTAGTGGAGTCAATTTTCCGCTCTTTATATTTGAAAGGATACGTGTTATGTTTTAATTCAACTATTAATCCTGCACTTAAACTATCTGCTGGATAATTTGAATATATCCAAACTGAGGCTTTTATCCATGTGTACGACTTTGTTGTTATGTCTCTATGCATCACTTCAATTGCATTCCCATATGGATTAATTTCACTAGTAATTAAACTATATTTACCTGAGTGATGAATTATATCACATAAAAAACGCTTAGGTATAGATTCTGTTTTTGTTTCAAAATCCATGATTTTCGCAAAATTGAGAAAATGAGTTACAGAATCTTCCTTTGTAAAAATTTCAATCCCATCGTTAAATTTCCCCTTTAATAATAATTTTGCTTGCTCTGGAGTAGGATTAGATACTTGTAAAAAGGTAGAGAAGTAATAAGCACGAGACATATTTGTTGTGTCCATAATGCCGACAATCATTTGCCATGATTGAAAAATATTTAATAAAATACATAAGATGATAATTAAAAAATAAACTTTTTTAAATTTATTTTTCATAATGGAATAAATAAAATATCCAAAAGGAATACTTAAAGCTGCATAACTTGGTATTAAGCCCCTTACCCCATAACATGCTCCATACCACCAACACGACCAACTTGAAACAATATAAAAATTAATAATAAAATAAATGAAAATTGGAAAAAAAAGAGGTTTGTTGTTTTTAAACAATTGCCAAAATCCTATCATTGTAAAAATCATAATTGGAGTATAAATAAACCAGCCTTTTCTAAAACTAAATAATACTTCTAAAATATGAGGATGTAAAAGTTCTAGTCCTTCTCCAGGGTTTCCTTTGTTATAAGGGTTTATCAAAAAATGCCCTGACGCATATTTCCAATAACCAAACTGAATGAAGCCAACACAAATTATTACCAGACTAAATAGCAAAATTTGAGTTTTATTTTTCAATAATAGATTTAGTTTTTCTTTAAGCGTTTTCCAATTACTAACACCATAAAATAAAGGTATTATTACACAAATTATTTCTGATGGCCTGCAAAGTGCCGATATACCAATAGCCAAGCCTAATCCGAAAATATATTTAAATTTGAATGTTTGATGCCATTTAATAGTTAAATAAATAATAATGGCATACAAACTAAATAATAGATTGTGAGACATTGTGCCTTGACCATGTAAACTAACATGAAAAAAATAGTTAGTTCCTATAACTATGCAAATTAAGGTAATTGCAGATGTTTTATCATCAAAAAACATCGTTAATGTTTTTTTTACAAAATATAATCCAACAAGAGTGTAAAATAAACAGCCATAAAGTATACCTAATTGATATGGTCTCGAAAAACCATCAGCTGGATAATTTGTAAATCGAGCTATGATATCAGAAATAAAATAAAATGGAGAAAATAAAACAGATAAGCCAATTGGATAACGCATTACCCAGCTTCCATTGTCCCATTTTACTGCCTGATAAAATGTTTCACTAGCATGGTAAGTGTTTAATGTTTCAGTAATAATTGAATAATTTTGAATTGTTAAGTCATTATATTTGAATGCCAAAGGCAAATACATATAATATCCAAACACATCATAGCTGAAAGTGTTATTCGGTAAATAAATAATAACAACAATTGAAATAATAACGGATAAAACATAAAAGCTAAAATTTGTTTTTTTAAAGTTTGATGACATAGCTAATTTTATTTACTGGGCAATTTCAATTTTTATTTTTTTATTTTTTATTTTTTCGTCTTTAATCAATGAGAGTGTCTGGGCAATTTTATTTCGTTTAACTGCAACAAAAGCACTAAAATCTAAAACTTCAATTTTCCCAAGATCTTCTTTTTGCAGGTTACCTTTTTGTAAAAGCATTCCAACAATATCCATTTTATTTATTTTATCTTTTTTACCAGCACTCAAATACAACGTTTGCCATTGGCTGGGTTGAGGTAAAACAAATTTCTTTGGCAAAGTTTCCTCAATTGGATTGTCAGTTACAAATTCTGGTAAAAAATCTTCTTTATCTAGTAAATAGTAAACGGTTCCACTAGCATGCATTCTTGCTGTTCTACCATTTCGATGTATCATCACATCTTCAGTAAATGGGAGTTGATAATGAATTACGGTTCCTATTTCAGGAATATCTAATCCTCGAGAAGCTAAATCAGTTGTAATTAAAATTCTGGTACTTTCATTTCTTAATTTGATAAGCGTGCGTTCTCTATCTAATTGCTCTAAACCTCCATGATAAAAACCATGTCCAACTTTGTGTATATCTAATTGTTCTGAAATACGATTTACGGCGTCTCGGTGATTACAGAATACAATAATCGATTGTTCCGTTATATTACCTAAAAGTAACATAAGAGCTTCCAGTTTATCATCTTCAACGACTCTTACAAATTTAGTGGTTAGATTATTGTTTTCTGAAAGTGTTTCTTTAGGTAAAAAATTTAAAATGAGTTCATTTTTAATGCCAACAAATTGAGGAATTTCTTTTAACTCGGTAGCTGAAGTTAAAATACGTTTTTGAAGGTGAGTACAATTTTTTATTATAAATTCCATTTCATCTTTAAAACCAAATTCCAATGATTTATCAAATTCATCTAAAATTAGTATTGGTGTTTGTGATAAATCCAAATTGTTTTTTCGGATGTGATGTCCTAATCTACCAGGCGTTCCAACTAAAATAGCAGGTGGTTGAGATAAATTATGTTCTTCAACTCTTACTTGATGCCCGCCATAGCAACTATTAATTTTAAATGGTGTACCCATTTGTTTAAACACGCTTTCTATTTGAATGGCTAACTCGCGTGATGGAACAATTATTAATACTTGTACGCCTAATAAATTTTCGTTTAATAAAGGAATTAATGGGAGTAAAAAAGCCAATGTTTTTCCTGTCCCTGTTGGGGAAATTAAAATCACATTATTTGTTGTGTCTATACTTTCCAATGATTTTTCTTGCATTGGATTTAATACTTTTATATTTAAGTTTGATAATATTTGTGGTACAGTAATCATTTTTGTTTAGTTTGTGTTCCGTTTATAATTTTTTGTTAAAACTCAAGAGCTAAACTTAAATTCTCATTCCCCCTTTTTACTCCAACAATAGTTTTATCACCTTTATTAAAACCAGATAAGGCTTTCATATAATCTTGAACATTATTTATTTTTTGTCCGCCAAGTTCAATTATAATATCTCCTGTTTTAATACCAGCTTTAAATGCAGGTTTATTATCAGTAACTCCATCAATTCTCATTCCAGTACCTTCAAATGTGTAATCTGGCATTACACCTAAGGTTACTTTGTATTTCGATTTTGTTGAAACGGGGGAAGCGGTTTTCGCAAAAGTTAATTTTGGTAAACTATTAGTTTGGTTAATTAAATCAACAATGTATTCTAATACTTTTTTCTCTCCTGCTAAATTTATTTTTTCAACATCATCAGTTGGTTTGTGATAATCGCTGTGTTGGCCTGTAAAAAAGTGTAGTACGGGAATGTCTTTTAAGTAAAAACTTGTTTGGTCGCTTGGGCCAATTCCAGAACTATCCATTTTTATTGAAAAATAAGTATTCGTTTTTTCTAACAAAGGAACCCAAGTTGGTGAAGTTCCAACACCATATATGAGTAATTTTTTAGTACTATCATTTAACCTTCCAATCATATCCATATTTATCATATAGTTTATTTTTGTTAAATCAATAGTTGGATTATCACACCATTTTTTTGAACCAAGTAAACCAAGCTCTTCTCCACTAAAACAAATAAATAAAAAATTATAGTTTTCTTTCACATTATTTTCTGAAAAATATTTTGCTAATTCCAATACGCCTGATGTTCCGCTAGCATTATCATCTGCACCGTTATGTATTTTATCCTCTGGGTTTGCATCTAAGCTATTGTGGTCATATCCTAATCCAAGATGATCATAATGCGCACCAATTACAATTGTGTTTACTGCGGAGTTATCTAAAAAACCAATAACATTTATTCCTTTTCTTTCAGGAATATTTACCAATGATGTATCATGAGGATTACTGTTTTTTTTAAATACGAAATTATATAAATAGGAGTCGTTTCCCTTTGGCACTAAACCACTTTTTTTAAAGCTAGATGCAATATAAGTTGCAGCGATTTTTTCTTCAGCAGATGAAGTTCCTCGTCCTTTTAATTTATCAGATGCTAAATAACTAATATCTTTTTTGATGTGCTTTACATTAATTTGCGCAATCCCCGAAACAGAAGTGCAGGCAATAATAAGAGTTGTAATATATTTTATCATGATATTAAAAATTAATAATTTTTTCACGTTCAGTAAAATTCATCTTTACTTCCTGAGTGTTGGATTGAGTGATATGAATAATATAGTTTTGTACTGACTCAAAAATACGATATTCAGGGACACATGGCACATTTAATTCTGTTATTGCCCATTTTTTCATATTTAATTGATTATAATCTGCATTTTTAGACGCAAAGTTTTTAATATAATAGGGTAATTTGTTATAGGCATTATCTGATAAAATTAAAACACAATCATGATTATTTCCTGAATAAAGCGAACTTGATAAATAGGAATCATATTTATTATTAAAACTAAATATCGGAAAAATAAGCATTAACGTTATTACAATGTAAAAGTAAACGTCTTTAAACAAAATGGAGATGTCAAAAAATCGTTCTTGCTCCACATTTGCAAAAAGTAAGAGGTTTAAAATAATCATTACAATATTCCATGGCCAAACAACTGGGTTATAATTATTACCAAATGGTCCAAGAAACACTAAAATAAATAAATGCATTGCAATAACAATTGGAATAGCTAAATATCTTATCGGCTTGATGAGTAACCCAATTCCTATAAAACATTCTAAGTAAGGTATAGAATGACCAAGCTTAAGAAAGAGATTAATTTGACGTTCAGAAAAATCATCTTGAAATGGAACAACTAACCACTTTAATGTATCAGTTGTAAAATGAGAATTAAATTTTTGTAAACCACTATAAATGTAGATTAAAGAAACTAAAATTTGAATGGTTATAAAAATACTTGTATAATTATTTGATTCGTCAACACGTTGTTTGTAAAATAATAATACAAATAAT
>CAIYSA010000379.1 GCA_903928655.1 uncultured Bacteroidota bacterium | reverse complement strand
TGAAATTGATTCAGTATCAAATAAGTTGGAAACTTTAGAACCTAATAAAACTAAAGAAGATAAGAAATATGAAATTCAAAAACAGATTCTAAATAAAATTAATAATATTTCTATGGAAGTAGTTTTTAAAATAAATGAAGCGCAATTAGATAATGATATATTAAAAAAACTTGATGAAATCGCCGAAGTAATTAAATCTAATCGTGATTTGAAAATAAATATTATTGGTTATGCTTCTAAGACTGGCACAAAACAATTTAATGACCTTTTATCAATTCGTCGAGCTAATTATATTAGACAAGAATTATTAGAAAGAGGTGTTAAAAAACGTAGGTTTAACAGAACTATTGGAAACGGATATGATGAAGCATTGTTTGGTAATGCTCCAGATGCTGAGGAAAAAAGTAGGACAATACGTTTTGATTTAGTTAAATAAATATATCATGATTTTATATTTATGTTGCAATCTATAAATCATCAAGTTTTGTTAAAACAAACTCAAACTCAAAATGAAAAGTTGTTTTATATCAGCCTTATGATTTTAGAAAAAAACATCATAAAGACCAAATGAATATTTTAGATGTCTTTAAGCTAAATCAAAAATAATTAAACAACAAATTATTATATTAAACAAACGCCAAACTTGAATAAATTATGAAAAAAACAGGTGGATAATTAGGTGGATAATTTTCACTTTTGATATCTCTTTTAATCGTTTAATAACAAAAAAATAAATTCAATAAATCAACTAAAAGTATTGATATTGCTGAGTTTAGCTCCCTGATAATCACTGATTTCAAAAGAGTTATTAACGTCCGTACGGGCTACGAAAGTAGATAAATAAAGCCTTGTAAGTAAACCTTACAGGGCTTTTTAAATTTAATGATAACTGTTTTAGTTTCTTTTTTAGTGTTAATTAGCACGTGCTGTTTAAAATACTTTTGACTAAAAATTTTATTTGAAAAATTAAATTAGAATAGGAGGGAAGATAACTAATAATATTAGTATCGTTCAATAAAAACTAATAGTTCTATTTACAATAATGAGTTGAAGTAAATGGCTGAAAATTAGTAGGGATAAAAAATAAACTTCTTAGGAAAATTTAAAAACAATTAATAGCTTAATACCATTTGGTTTTACGCTATTAAATAAACCAAGGGTTTATTTTTATTTTTTTGCAGCTTTTGCTGTAGCTTTTTTTGCAGGCGATTTCACTACTGCTTTTTTTGTCGCAACTTTTTTTACCGCAACCGCAACCGCCTTTTTTACAACTGCTTTTTTTTCAGGAATAGCAATATGTAATGCTTTCATTATTAATTCTTGATTACTAATAATTGTTTTTAATAAGTGCTTGTTCTCTTTTCTCATATCTTTAGTTTTAACTTTGTAAATATACTAAAAATTTATATTAAATTTACGTTAAGTAATTGTTAAATATAATGTTTTTGATATTAATTTTCAATTATAATTAGTGTCGAAAATCACTGTTAAAAAAACCGAAGATAATCTTCGGTTTTTTTATTATCAATTTATCTTATTAAAGAAAAAGTACCTTGGGTTTTAATGTCTTTGGAAGTTATATCTTTAGCTTGAATAATAAAAAAATAAATACCATCTACAGCATCTTTATCTTCAATTTTTCCATTCCAACCAGTCTTAAGATCATTCCACTCAAATAATTGTATTCCCCAACGATTAAATATTACACAATTAAATTCTATAATATTAAACCCCTTTATTTTAAATAATTCATTTACACCATCTCCATTAGGCGTAAATACATTTGGAATAACTAAGTAAGGTGCATTTTCTAATACAGTTATTATAACCGAATCTACTGCTGTGCAAGCACCATTTGTTGTATATAAATAAATTACATAGTTTCCAGCCGCGGTATAGGTTTGCGATGATACCGTTTGTGTTGTTGCACTTAAGCTATTTCCGAAATCCCATAAATAACCAATTGCTCCAATGCTACTGTTTGTAAAATTGACATTTAGTGGTTTTGATCCAATCATTGGGTTTGCAGACAGACTTGCATTTATTGGAACAACCGAAATATTAATGGTTTGTGTTGCTGAACCACAGCTATTAGAATATGAAACACTCACCGTTCCACCATTTGTTGTTACTGTTGAGCCTGTATTAATACTATTCGACCAAGTATAAGGTTCTAGTCCGCCAACAACAGTTAGGGTTGCGGTTTCATTTGGGCAAATACTATTTGTATTCGAAGAAATTACTGGTATTGGTGGTGTTAAAATTGTGATATATACACTGTCTTTTGTTGTGATAGTTTTTGTTCCACAAATTTTAATAACAGTACAAAATAATTTGATAGTACCATTATCTCCCAAACCTGGAGTATAAGTTGTTGTTAAAGAGTTTGATGGTGCAAATGTACCATAAGCTGTTGATCCTAATGACCAGTTTATTGATGTAAATGGACCACTTGCAATTGCGGTTAATGATTGTGTTGCACTAAAACAAATTGTATTATTTAAACCAGCATCAACACTTAAGGGAGTAAACGGACCAGAACAACCTCTATTTACATAAGTTGCATTTCCTAAGGCATCAAATTCAACTGCACCACCATCTTGAGCACCAATCGTTAGATCTTGCTTCAAAAGAAGTGTTTTATTATAAGTTACTGAATCTTTACAACCAACAGGAGCAGAAAATGACATTGACAGTGTTCTAAAAAAAGTTCCTGTTAAAGAGTAATTAGCAAAATGACCGCCAGTATTTCCTGCACACTGAAAAATAATAATTAATGTATCTGTTAAGTTTACAAAACTTTGGGCTAATGGATTAAAATCAGTACTTGTAACCAATAACACTTTTGAATTTGCTGGTAATATACCACCAATTGGTTCTTTCAAAAGACCACATCCTAAAATAGTTGAATTCATTAGAGTAACCGAAGTTGCCGTTGAAACACTTTGGCATACTCCTAACCATGAATTTGAAGGCCAATTTACAGATAATGTTGTTACGCTTAATGGTACAGAACCAACTTTAAAACGAACCATTTCATTTTTTCCTTCATTACCACCATCGCAACCATCAACTAATATGCTTTCAATTTGGAAGCATTGTGACTGTGCAGAGATTGAAAAAACAATTCCAATTAACACTAATAGTTTTTTCATAGAGGACAGTTAATTAGAAATAATGATTTTAAAATGTTCTGTTTTATAAGCTGTAGATAATCGAACAAAATAAATTCCGTTTGATAAATTTTCGGTGTTAATTAATGTTTGAGTTTTATTAATAGTAGAGCTTAATAATTGTTTACCCGATAAATCAAAAATTTCGGCTGATGCATTTTTAGGTATCATGTTTTTAAATTCTAATACTAAATTATTAGCTTGTTGATAATGCGTATAACTCCAATCTTTTGAATTTTCATCAATTGAAATAATTTTATGAGTTACAATTGAACCATTGTTTTCCTTTGTTTTTAAACGGTAATAAGTAATTTCATTAAATGGTGCGTCATCAATTGCCGTGTAAGTTTTAATTTGCGATTCATTATTTGCCGAAACCGTAATTAATTCTGTAAAATTAGTTCCATCTTCACTTTTTTCTAAAGTATAATTTTGAATATTTTCTTCTTGAGCAACTTTCCAAACAATATCATTTTGAGATTTGCTTTTTGTACCGTAAAAATCTAAAAGTTGGATTGGTAAAACGCAGGGAGCAGTGGTAGTAAATGATACATCATCAATAAACAATCCCTCATCTCCTCGGTCATAATTGCTACCAGTTGCGGCAGAAACTTGACTCACAAAATTAACACATGGTGAACCTGAAGTATATATTGAAATTATTTTAAATTGAGCAGAAGATGTTCCTCCTGGTAAATTGTAAATAAAGGGATTTGGTAATGGAGATGTACCACACTGGCTTGCAGCAGTATTTACAGCATTAGTCAACCAATTCCATGACAAATTACTAAATCCTGAAAATGAACTTAAAAGTGTCCAACTTGTGGCCCCATTTAATTTTACAAAAATAGCAAACCCTTCATATGAGTCCATTCCTCTTCCCGAACCACAACCAGAACCACTTGAAGTCCTTACGGAATGATAAAATGTGAAAATACCTGGACATGAAGATCCTATTAAAAAAACAGGATCAAAAATCATTTCAGTTGCATCTGCTGTTCCAACACATGTAGCGTTTCCAACAGATCTGCCTAATCTAGCCGAATTTGAACCTCCTCTTGCTGTTTCTATATTTATTGTTCCACCTGTAAATCCCCATGTTCCAGTTCCTTCAAAATCTTGAAAAACAGAAATTTGCGCATTTAACTTTGTACAAATAAGAAATACTAAAATTGTGAAATATCTCATTTTTAAAATAATTATAAT
>CAIYSA010000378.1 GCA_903928655.1 uncultured Bacteroidota bacterium | reverse complement strand
ATGTCACTGTCTTTGTTTTTAAATCGAATAAAAAATGGCAAACCCCTTTTTTATTTTTTAAGCAATCTATATATATCCTAATTCATATTTTCAAAACAGATATTTACATTTGCAAATTTCCTGGTTACTTATCGTTTATTCCTTGTTTACTTGCCAAACTGACGAGTAAACCTTGTTTGTTAATTACTGCAGGCACCGAAAGCGCAGGGATTCCCTCAATACATTATGGGAATTTTGATAAAAAGTTACTTGGAAAATTTACTAAGTTTTCATTTAGATGGGCAACTCATATTGCACCTGTGCATAAATCATTGATGCTCCAGGATTATAATTATCATCAAGAAATTTATCCACAGCAAGGGGCTAGTTTTTTTTGTAAAAATTTAAAAACACCTTTTACAGAAATAAATTATGGTTTCGATCCCGAAAAATTCACTTATGGAAATAAACATCGAGCGGCAAATTCCGTGGCTATTATTGCAGCTGGTTTCGAAAACAAGGTTGTTTTTTTAAGAAAAGGATTAGATTTAATTTTTAATAATGCATCAAAGCTTCCTGAATTTACATTCACAATTATTGGTTGCGAATATACTGAACTGAATATGGAAGTGCCTGAGAATGTTGTTTTAATGAAAAAAATTAATCAAGATGAACTTATTAATCAATTTCAAGAGCATGAATTTTACGCTCAATTATCCATGTTTGAAGGGTTTCCTAACGCTTTATGTGAGGCTATGCTTTGTGGTTGTATTCCTATAGGAAGTAGTGTTTCAGCTATACCTGATATTATTGGAGAAACTGGTTTTATATTGGATAAAAAAGATGATTTAATGCTAGTGAATTTATTTAATAGAGCCTCACTTTCTAATAAAAAAGAACTTTCTATAGCTGCAAGAAACAAAGTGATTAAGGATTATCATTATTCTATTCGTGAACAAAAATTAAAAAAGTTGATTGATTCTTTATTAATTTCAAAAAAGTAATTAATGCAGTTTGTATTGTATTATTTATTTTTTTTAAAATATTTATTTGCCACAAAAATAAGCTCCTTTTTATAAACAAGATAAACTGCAGATAATGCAAATAAAAGTTGTGCTGAGTAAATCAAATAAATTGAAAATGTATTAATAAAATAGTGTGTCGTAAGCACAAATGCTAAAAATAATAATGGTAAATAAATTATTTTTAATTTATTAAATGAATAAGAAAATATATTTTTTGAGAAAAAGGACATCACAATTGGTTGAATTATTTTTACGATTAACGAACTTAAAATAATCCCCATAATTCCAAAATACTTTGTGCTAAGAAGCATTAATGTTATTTGAATTGTAGCTAATATTAAAAATACCACTGGCATTATTTTTGTTTTGTTATGGTATAGTACAACTATATAATAAACAAAATAATAGGCCTTAAAACAGTAACCAACAGCAATTATGCCAATATATTTGAATGATTCGAAATAGATTTCTTTATTTATTACAAATGGAACGACTATTGGGATTAACAGACATGATAACGGAGTTAAAATCAAAAAAATGGCAGAATATCCATTAAAATATCTATTAACTTCTAAAGTGCTTTGTTTTGAGTTTGTGTCGCTCCAGATTTTATAAATTAATGGTGCAATGGCTGCAAATAATCCGTTTTGTAAAAACTCTAAAGGTAAGCTACATTTTGTTGCAAAATCATATACAGCTAAATCTTCTAATGGCATATTGTTTTCAATAATTATCCTATCAAAATAATTCATTACCCAATTAAAAACAAAATATAAAAACATTGGAATGGAAAATTCAAATGCCTTTTTTAAAAATTCAAATTGAAATTTAAATTTGTAATTTTTTATAAATCCAAAAAAACTGATTAAAAAAATAATTACTCCTGATAAAAAACGTCCTAAAATAGGCCCCCATAAAGAGTTATTAAAATAAAATAACCCAATTAAAGATATTAATAAGGTTGCGAAAAAATTGACAACATTTGCTTTAAAGTATTCATTTATTTTTTGTTGACCAAGCAATAAATTATT
>CAIYSA010000377.1 GCA_903928655.1 uncultured Bacteroidota bacterium | reverse complement strand
TATTTTTATCTATTAAAAATGAAATTAAACACTAAAATTAATCTTAATGTATTTGACTATATAACATTTAATAGTTGTGCATTATGTGGTTCAAATAATATTAAAAAAATTGAATGCATTGAAAATAAACCTGAAGTAAATTATTTTTTTTGTATAGACTGCCAAGTTAATTTTACTGATAAACAACTTACCGTTAAATCAACAAAAGATCTTTATTTAAATTATTTCGATAATCATCAATTAAAAACAGGGATTGAATCTTCGCTATTAGGAGAGCATCTTTATAATTTTTTCAAACATAAAAATTTTAGTAGTAAATCTTTAAAAATTTTAGATTTTGGAGGTGGCGATGGTTCAATAGTAAAATATTTTGCAAACCAATTAGAAACGAAAAACGATTTTAATAATACCATTTTGGATGTATTTGATGTTTATGAATGTGAGAAAAAATTAGATGGTATAAATTATTTATCTACTGAAAGTGATATTGAAATAAATAAATACGATATCATTATTGCTAGTGCAGTTTTGGAGCATTTAAATAGTCCTTTAAGCAATTTGCAATTATTATTTAATGCATTAAAAAAAAATGGATATTTTTATGCTCGCACTCCCTATCGTTTACCGCTGAGGTTTTTGATCAGTAAAATTTCAGGTAAAAAAATTGGCATGCAATTTCCATGGCATTTGTTTGATATGGGAAGACCATTTTGGAATAATTTACCAAATCTGTTTTATAGCAAATTTGGTTTAGCAGTAAAAATAGAATTAAGTCAACCTTCATTAGTTCAATCTCCATATAAAGAAAACGGAAAAAAATTTATTTTTGCTAAACTTTTAAAAATGCCAGGTTATGTTTTTAAAAATTGGAATTACGTTGGTGGTTGGGAAGTTTTTATAAAAAAAGTATAATCCAAGATTTATAAAAAACACTATTTCCAACGTTTCAAACTCCATTGTATATGCTGCGTATCATTTAAAAAAGTCCAAGCAACAATTCTACTCACTTTATTTCCTTGAGTCATATTAATTGTTTTAACAGTTATAGCATCTGCTTTTTTTAGAGCAAAATAAATGGAATTTAAATTTTCACTTTTAGAAACTAATGAGGTAAACCATAAACTGTTTTCTTTAAATTGGATACTTTCTTCAATCATTTTTGAAATGAAGCCAACTTCTCCGCCTTTGCACCAAAGTTCAGTTGTTTGTCCGCCAAAATTTAAAACTGGTTTTACTGTTTTTTTATAACCTAAATTTTTCCATTTTTTCGCCGAACCTGACTGAGCTTCTTCCGCTGATGAATGAAATGGAGGATTACACATTGTGATATCAACTATTTCAGTAGGCTTGAGAATTCCATTAAATATAGAAAGCAAATGCACTTGATGTCTTATTTCAACGGCTTGTGATAATGAATTTGCACTAACAATTTGAGTTGCTACTTTAACCGAAAAAGAATCGCTATCGGAACCTATAAAATGCCAGCCGTATTCTTTGTGACCAATTAAAGGATAAATACAATTCGCACCAACTCCAATATCTAAAACATGAATTGATTTTCCTTTTGGAATAACTCCACCATTACTTGAACTTAAAATGTCGGCAATATTATGGATGTAATCTGCTCTTCCTGGTATTGGCGGACATAAATAATTTTTTGGAATGTCCCAATTTGTGATACCATAAAATAGTTGTAGTAATGCTTGATTAAGCATTTTTACAGCTTCTGCATTTGTAAAATCAATGGTTTCACTTTTAAATTTATTGATGGAAACAAATGGTTTTAAATCCGGACAAACTTGAGTTAATTCATTAAAATCGTAACGTGAGCGATGTTTGTTGCGGGTATGTAATCCACTATTTTCGTCGGCTGTAGTATTTGCTTTTATATTCAATGGGTGTTTTTGAGGACGAAAGTAGTAAAGATTATGCTTAAAAGTCCTTAAAAAATAAATTATAAGCTTACATTTATACCTTAATAATTTTTTACATGAACGAAGCTATCCGAAAACTAGAACCCACAGCAATGTGGAATAATTTTGCAGATTTAAATGCAATACCACGCCCTTCAAAAAAAGAAGAACGTGTAATTCAATTTATAAAAGCATTTGGCGAAAAATTAAATCTGCCAACTTATGTTGATGAAGTTGGTAATGTAATTATTAAAAAACCTGCAACAAAAGGTATGGAAGGCAGAGTAACGATTGTGTTACAAAGTCATTTAGATATGGTTCACCAAAAGAATGCAAGCACAAATTTTGATTTTAATACGCAAGGTATTGAAATGCTTGTTGATGGTGATTGGGTAAAAGCAAATGGAACTACGCTTGGTGCTGATAACGGTATAGGAGTTGCTTCTATTATGGCGTTGTTAGAATCTACAACTATTCCTCATCCTTCAATTGAAGCGCTTTTTACAATTGATGAAGAAACTGGTATGACAGGTGCTTTGAATTTAAAAGGTGGTTTATTGGACGGTTCAATCATGTTAAATTTAGATACTGAAGATGATAAAGAATTAACTATTGGTTGTGCTGGCGGTATAGATGTAACGGCTAATGGTAAATATGAAGTTAGTGCTCCAAATAATAAAGTGGCTTTTAGTATTGCCATCAAAGGATTAAGAGGTGGTCATTCAGGAATGGATATTCACAAGGGAAGAGGAAACGCAAATAAATTAATGAATCGGTTATTACTTTCTTTAACTAAAGATTTTCAAATTGAAATAGCATCAATTGATGGCGGTAGTTTAAGAAATGCAATTCCTCGTGAGTCTGTTTCTATTGTTATTGTTTCAGAAAATAATAAAGACGCTTTCAAAAAATACATTTCAAATTTTGAAGCAGTTTTAAAATTGGAGTACAATACAACGGATCCTAATTTAATAATTGCTATTACAGAGGTTGAAACTCCGGCTCATGTTTTGAACGCTGATTTTCAATATAAATTATTACGCAGTATTTACGCTTGTCCTTTTGGTATTTATCGTATGAGTCCGGATATTGCAGGTTTAGTGCAAACGTCAAATAATGTGGCTCGAGTAATTGTGAAAGATGGTGTTTATCAAATACAATGTTTAACACGTAGCTCTGTTGATTCAGAAAAAATTGATTTACAAAATTCAATTACATCTGCATTTGAATTATTAGGTGCTGATATTACTGCAGCAGGTTCTTATCCTGGTTGGGTTCCAAAACCATCTTCACCAATTGTAAAATTAATGGCAGATTTGTATAAAGAAAGATTTCAAACAGAAGCTAAAGTGAGTGCGTGCCATGCGGGTTTAGAGTGTGGTATTTTAGGGGCAAATTATCCAGATATGGAAATGATTTCGTTTGGACCTAATATTACAGGAGCTCATTCGCCTGATGAACAAGTTCAAATAAGTTCGGTTCATAAATATTGGGGATTGTTATTAGAAACATTAGTAAGAATACCGGTAAAATAAAATTATTAGGAATTCGAGAGTGTCTTAACTATTAAATGATTTCAAATTGAAACATAAAAGAAAGGTTATATTTATTAGTATTTTATTTTTATTATCGGTAGGATTTATTTCTTTTATTAATAATAGAAAAACTATTGATGATGAAATTTTAACTTATATCGTTGATGCAAAATCTCAAGATTTACAATTTTACTGGAAAAAGAACAACGGTGAAAATTTCAAGAGTATCCAAAACTTAAAGTCTTTCGTTGAAAGTAAGCAATTGAAACTTTTATTCGCCATGAATGGTGGTATGTATAAAAAGGATAATTCACCACTAGGTTTATTTATTGAAAATAAAAAAACTCTATCATCTATTAACACCTCTGATGGAAGTGGAAATTTTTATTTAAAACCAAATGGTGTTTTTTATATTACGTCTGACAATAATCCTTTTGTTTGTAAAACTGGTGATTTTATAGATAATGGAAAAATAAAATTCGCAACACAGTCTGGTCCAATGCTACTTAATGATGGACAAATTCATACCGCTTTTAAAAATGGTTCAAAAAATCTAAATATTAGAAATGGGGTTGGTATTCTTCCAAATAACAAAATCGTTTTTGCAATGTCAAAGATAGAGATTAGTTTTTACAACTTTGCAAAATACTTCCAAAGTTTAGGTTGTAAGAATGCATTATATCTTGATGGTTTTGTTTCAAGGACTTATTTGCCAGAAAAAAAATGGATTCAAACTGATGGAAATTTCGGTGTTATAATTGCCGTGACAACTAAGTTGAATAAATGAGTAATTTTGGGATAAAAACATGAAAAATAATAAAATAAAATGATCGCAATAAAGCACACTTTAATTTCTGAAGATATTTTTGATAAAAAGTTTGTTTGCGATTTAAACGCTTGCAAAGGTGCTTGTTGTGTCGCAGGTGATAGTGGAGCTCCATTGAGTAAAAAAGAGTTAAAGTTACTAGATAAAGTTTATCCTATTGCAAAACCTTACATGAATAAAAAGGGAATTACAGCAGTTGAAAAACATGGTACTTATGTTTTAGATTCTGATGGCGATTATACAACTACTTTAGTAAGCGATGGTGAAGAATGTGCTTTTGTGTTTTTCGACTCACATAATATTGCTAAATGTTCCATTGAACAGGCTTATCTTGATGGTAAAACAGACTGGAAAAAACCCATTTCTTGCCATTTATATCCAATTCGCGTTACAGAGTATAAAGAATATGACGCTGTCAATTACCATTCATGGCATATTTGTAAGCCGGCCTGCGAATGCGGAAGTTCATTAAATGTTCCCGTTTTTAAGTTTTTGAAAGAACCCTTAATTAGAAAATACGGAAATGATTGGTTTACTGAATTAGAGGCGGTTTATGCGGCTTATAGTAAGAAATCAAAAGTGAAATAGACTGTTTTTGCTGTTTTTCTAAATTTTGCTAAAAACTAAATAAAACGTATATTTATACCATAAATTTATAACTATGACACAAGGATTCATATTAGCGTTTTTAGGAACACCTGAAATTATTATTATTTTAGTTGTTGTTCTTTTATTATTTGGAGGAAAAAAAATTCCTGAATTAATGAGAGGTTTAGGAAAAGGAATGAAAGAATTTAAAGATGCCAAAGATGGCGGTTCTGATTCTAATGAAATAGAAAAAAAATAATCAATTTAGAATTTACAAAATAAAGCGTCTTTCAAACTGATTGACGCTTTTATTATTTAATATAAATAACAGTGTACACATTTTCAAACATACAAAATCTTCAATCAGATTTGTTAGCAGGTAAAACCAACTGCGTTCAATTAGTTGAAGAATCGATTAAGAGCATTGAGACAAAAAAACATTTAAATGCATTTTTAGAAGTGTTTTTAAATTCGGCAATGGAACAGGCTAAAATTGTTGATGCTAAAATAAAAACAAAAACTCAAGGTAAATTAGCAGGAGTAATTGTTGGTTTAAAAGATAATATCTGCTACAAAGGACATAAAGTTTCTGCTTCTTCAAAAATATTAGAAGGCTTCGAATCACTTTATTCTTCAACAGTTGTAGAACGTTTATTAAAAGAGGATGCTATTATTATTGGCCGTTTAAATTGTGATGAATTTGCAATGGGAAGTAGCAATGAAAATTCGGCATTTGGAAAAGTGTTAAATCCTTTGAATGAAAAAACTGTTCCTGGTGGCTCTTCTGGGGGTTCTGCTGCTGCAGTAGCTGCAAATTTATGTCATGTTGCTTTAGGTTCTGATACTGGCGGGTCTATTCGCCAACCAGCATCTTTTACTGGCACTGTGGGTTTAAAGCCAACTTATGGTAGAATTTCTCGTTGGGGTTTAATAGCATACGGTTCTTCATTCGATCAAATTGGCCCACTTACTAAAACGGTTGATGATGCTGCCTTATTATTACAAATAATGGCAGGTGCTGATGAATATGATACAACAGCTTCTCAAAAAGAAGTTGGAAAATACACTGAAGATTTAGGACAAACTAAAAAATATAAAATTGCTTATTTAAAAGAGTGTGTGGAAGCAAATGGTTTAGATGTTGAGGTTAAACAAAAAACATTAGAGGCTTTAGAAAAATTAAAAGAAGATGGTCACACAATTGCTGCTGTTGATTTCCCTTATCTAGATTTTTTAGTGCCAACTTATTATGTGTTAACTACTGCTGAAGCTTCTTCTAACTTATCTCGTTTTGATGGCGTACATTTTGGATATAGAAGTCCGAATGCTACTGATTTAGAAAGCACTTATAAAAAATCGCGTAGCGAAGGTTTTGGAAAAGAAGTGAAACGTCGTATCATGCTAGGAACCTTTGTTTTGAGCGCTGGTTATTATGATGCGTATTATAGCAAAGCCCAAAAAGTAAGAAATAAAATCAGACAAAAAACACGTGATATTTTATCTGAGTATGATTTTATTGTAACGCCTTCTACTCCAGGAACAGCTTTTGAATTTGGAAAAAATAGTGCAGATCCGATTAAAATGTATTTAGAAGATATTTTTACTGTTCAGGCAAATATTGTTGGTTGCCCAGCTATTTCTATTCCAAACGGACTTCATAGTAATGGTTTACCAATTGGTTTACAAATAATGGGAAGAGATTTTGAAGAAAGTGATTTATTAAATCTTGCAAAACAAATTTAATTTTTATAATACTCTAACACATTGAAAAATAGGCATTGATGAAGAAAAATGTTAGAAAAAGGTACAATTTTTTATCGATTATGCAAAGAAAAAAGAATAGCTCTATTTTTAAACAAATACCTTTGGGTTTTTTCTATGTGCCTATATGTTTATTTTTTTTTAGCTCTTGTACGCCAACTCGTTTTGTAAAACCCTTAGAAAAAAAACAAAATGCAATAGCTGCTAATCTTGGTGGCCCGTTAATTCATTTTGGAAAAGCGGTAACGCCAATTCCATTTACATCTGTTATGTATGGAAGAGGAATCACAAAATCAACAACAGTTTTTGGTTCTCTTCATTTAACATCTTTGTTGTTTGGTAATTTTCAAACAGATTTAGGGGTTTGTCAACAGCTTTATAAAAACGATAGTTTAAAATTTGGTATAACTATTAATCCAGCTATTAATATGGTTTACGATAAATGGAATAAAAATTTTAGAGCTTGGCCGCAATTAGACTTTAATTTGTATAAAGATATTTTAAAACAAAGAGCTTTTATATATGTTGGCTTAACAAATTGGTTTGAATTATCCTCTACAAAAGCCCACAACGAAAAGCAAACAAATCATATTTTAATTAATCCGCATATTGGGTTGAGTTATAATACAAAAAAATGGGGTTACACTATAGAAGGAAAATTTCTACAAATGAATAAAAATAATAAACCAAATGTTGTTGATTATATTGGAATACAGCAACATGGTGCCGTAGGAATTTATTTAAACTTTACACGTCGATTTTAATCATGAGAGCAATTTTAATTATAACTATAGCTTTTATCTTTTCATCTTGTTTAAGATTAGATGATAATTTATACAATTTAACAGATAAAATAACAGAATATAAATTAGATAATTATACTGGTGAAAACGATTTTGTGTTAGATAATTCCTATCAAATCCAGGATAGTTTAGTTCATTTATTTACCTTATCATCTAAGACTTCAAGCGAATCTGTTGCAACCACCATTAGGGCAATTTACATTGGCAGTTTATCAAAAATTAAAACAGATACAGTAATTATGTATTGCCATGGTAATAAATGGCACATGGATTTTTATTGGCAACGTGCAAAATTATTAGCTCATGTTTCTGGCAAAAATAAGTATGGTGTTTTAATGATTGATTATAGAGGCTATGGATTAAGTGAAGGTAAACCAACTGAAGATGGTTTATATGCTGATGTGGACGCTGCCTTACAATGGCTAAAAATAAACGGTTTATCAAATAGTCGTTTAATCATCTATGGTTTTAGTATGGGAACTGCCCCAGCTTGTGAGTTAACCTCAAAGCCTCGCAGCATGACTCCGTCAAAAATTATTTTAGAAGCTCCTTTTGCTTCTGCTGATGTAATGGCTAATGATGGAAGTGGTATAAATATGCCAGGTTCTTTTTTTACAAATTTAAAAATAGATAACGCTGAAGAAATTAAAACAATTTCACAACCATTTTGTTGGATACAAGGAACAAATGATAATTTTTTAAATATTAATACACATGGTGAAGTAGTTTATAAAAATTATAAGGGTTTGTATCAGGAGGCTCATCGCATTGATGGGGCAGATCATGGAGAAATACCTGTAAAAATGGGTTTTGTAAACTATTTAAATACATTAAGTACCTTTATAAAAAAATAAAAATGGCAATTACAATTGATAGCGTTATTGACGCCCTAAAATATGTTGACGATCCAGATCTTAAAAAAGATTTAGTAACTCTTGGAATGATAAAAGATGTTGTTGTAGATGGTAAGAATGTTTCTTTTACTGTTGTCTTGACAACGCCTGCTTGTCCTATGAAGGACATGATACACAATGCATGTGTTAATGCAATAAAATTTTATGTAGATAAAGAAGCAATCGTTAATGTAAATATGACGGCTACTGTAACTTCTACACGAAATACGGATAACACAACCTTATCTAAAATAAAAAATATTATTGCTGTTGCATCTGGTAAAGGTGGAGTAGGGAAGTCTACTGTTTCAGCAAACTTAGCTGTTGCGCTTGCAAAGCAAGGTGCAAAAGTTGGATTAGTTGATGCGGATATTTATGGACCATCTCAAACTATTATGTTTGATGTGCAAAATGAAATGCCTTCAAAATCTGAATTTGATGGAAAATCAAAAATGGCTCCAGTTGAAAGTTATGGTGTGAAATTAAATTCTGTTGGGTTTTTAGCAGGCCCTGATCAAGTAATTGCTTTGCGTGGACCAATGGCATCAAAAGCGTTAACGCAATTATTTATGGATACAAATTGGGGTGAATTAGATTATTTAATTGTTGATTTACCGCCTGGTACCGGCGATATTCAAATTACATTATGTAGCACAATTCCAATAACAGGAGCTGTTATTGTAAGTACACCACAAGCAGTTGCTTTGGCAGATGCTCGTAAAGGAATTGCTTTATTTAAATTACCTACTCTTAACGTGCCTGTTTTAGGTATTGTTGAGAACATGGCTTATTTTACACCAGAAGAATTACCTGAAAATAAATATTATATTTTTGGAAAAGATGGCGCTAAAAATTTAGCTGAAGAAATGCATTTACCTTTATTAGGACAAATACCTTTGGTGCAAAGTATTAGAGAATCTGGAGATGCTGGTCGCCCGGCAGTTTTGCAAGAAACCACTCCTCAAGCTTTAGCATTCAGGGAAATGGCACAAAATGTTGCACAACAAGTTGCAATATTAAATGCAAATAAAACTAAAGAAGCCGTTACTGTTTAATACTTCACTTAAAAAAACTTTTGAGTTAATGATTTATCTCTTTAATTCAAAAGTTTGTAAGTCTCTAACTGGTTGTTCTTCAGAAATGACTTCAATGACTTTTGATAATGGCGATCCTACATAACACCAATCAATAAATGTATTAACGTTTTCTTCGTCGCCTTCTATTTCAATATAAACATCGCCGTTGTGTAAATTTTTCACTAATCCAGTTAGGTTTAACTTCATGGCTTTTGATTGAACAAATACACGGTAATTAACACGTTGAACTTTTCCTTTTACAAGAATATTATAATGCCTAAGTATTTTTATTTTTTTCATTAACGCAATGGTTACTTATTTTATTTATTAAGCGTTTCCAAATTGCGGTGTTCTGTTTTATTAAGTTCTTCTTTACTTAATGATTTAAAATATTCATAAGTAATCTTTAAACCTTCAGCTCTATTTACTTTAGGATTCCAACCTAATAATTGTTGTGCTTTTGTAATATCAGGTCTTCTTTGTTTTGGATCATCTTTTGGTAAAGCCAATGAAATTAATTTTTGATTTGAACCTGTTAATTTTAAAATTTCATCAGCAAAATCTTTAATCGAAATTTCATCTGGATTTCCAATATTTACCGGTAAATGATAATCGCTCATTAACAAACGATAAATACCTTCTACTAAATCATCAACAAAACAAAAGCTACGTGTTTGACTACCATCTCCAAACATTGTTAAATCTTCTCCGCGAAGCGCTTGCCCTATAAATGCAGGTAATACGCGACCATCATTTAATCTCATTTTTGGACCGTACGTATTAAAAATACGAATGATACGTGTTTCTAAACCATGCGTTTCGTGATAAGCCATTGTTAATGCTTCCATAAAACGTTTAGCTTCATCGTAACAACCACGTGGTCCAACTGGATTTACATTTCCCCAATATTCTTCTGTTTGCGGATGCACTGCAGGGTCACCGTACACTTCACTTGTTGAAGCAACTAAAACTCTTGCTTTTTTTATACGAGCAAAGCCTAATACGTTATGTGTTCCAAGTGATGAAACTTTTAATGTTTGAATTGGAATTTTTAAATAATCAATTGGACTAGCCGGTGATGCAAAATGTAAAATGTAATCAATGTTGCCAGGCACATGAATAAATTTAGAAACATCATGATGATAAAATTCAAATTGAGGAAGTTTAAAAAGATGCTCAATGTTTTTTAAGTCGCCAGTTACTAAATTATCCATTGCAACAACGCTCAATCCTTCTTTAATAAAACGATCACATAAATGTGAACCTAAAAATCCTGCTGCTCCTGTTATTAAAATTCTTTTTTGCATAAGCTTATCAACTTAATATGTTTAATTATTATTTCTAAATTTCTTTTTTAATTTGTATTTATTCCAACGCAGTAATAATTATAACCAAGTTTTTTCATGTCTTGGAAATCGAAAATATTTCGTCCGTCAAATAATGTTTTTTCATTTAAACGTTTTGTTATTTCATCAAAATCAGGAACTCTAAATTCTGGCCATTCAGTTACAATTAGTAACGCGTCTGCACCGTCTAAACAGTCATACATATCAATTGAATAAGCAATCGTATCACCAATCATGCGTTGCGCTTCATGCATAGCAACTGGATCATAAGCAACAACATTTGCTCCTTCTTTTAATAATTTTTCAATAATTACTAAAGATGGTGCCTCACGCATATCATCCGTTTTTGGTTTAAAAGATAAACCCCAAAGTGCAAATTTCTTACCTTTTAAATTTCCATTAAAATGATTTTTTACTTTATTGAAGAGAACTTCTTTTTGATTTTCATTCACTTCTTCAACTGCTGTTAATACACGCATGTTGTATTTATTTTCTTTCGCTGTTTTAATCAATGCTTTTACATCTTTTGGAAAACAACTTCCTCCATAACCAACACCTGGATAAATAAATTTAGTTCCGATGCGTGTATCACTTCCAATTCCTTTACGAACCATGTTGACATCAGCACCCATGATTTCGCAAAGGTTTGCAATATCATTCATGAAACTAATTTTTGTTGCAAGCATTGCATTTGCAGCATATTTAGTCATTTCAGCTGATGGAATATCCATAAAATAAATAGGATGACCATTCATTAAAAAAGGTTTATATAATTTTCTAATAAACTCTTCAGCTTTTGGATTATCAACACCCACAACAATTCTGTCAGGTTTCATAAAATCTTCAATAGCCGCTCCTTCTTTTAAAAATTCAGGATTTGAGGCAACAAATATTTCTATATCCGATTTACGTTTTGCTAATTGTTCCTTTAAAGCTCCTCTTACTTTTTCGGCAGTACCAACTGGAACTGTACTTTTTGTAACAACTACCATTGGGTTTTGTGCATGTTCACCAATACTAGAAGCAACTCCTAATACATATTTTAAATCAGCTGAACCATCTTCGTCCGGTGGAGTTCCAACAGCGATAAAAACAACTTCAGCACCTTGTATGGCTTCTGCTAAATTTGTTGAAAAATGTAAACGTTTTTTTTCCACATTACGACTTACCATTTCATCTAAACCTGGCTCGTAAATTGGCAAAATTCCTTTGTGTAAATTATCTATTTTCTTTTGGTCAATATCAATACACGTTACGTTCATGCCAACTTCGGCAAAACAAGTTCCTGTTACTAACCCTACGTATCCTGTTCCTACAATTGCAATTTTCATATTTTTATTTTAATAATTCTATATTTTTATTTGTAATGATGTGTTTGGATGAATACCTTTTATAAAAGTTTGATTATAATTAAGTATTGCACCTAAATAAAAATTCACTCTGTTTTTAATAACTTCAATTCCTAATTTATGTATGCTATAAGCTGTAAATTTATTATTTGATGTTTTTGATTCGTTATAAGCTGAATAAGTATCGTTTAAAATATTATGAGAACTATTAGATTGGGATGATTTTACTAAATAAGAAAATCCAATCCCATTATCAAATAAAATTCTATCAAATTTAATAAACATCGATAGAGATGTACCAAGTGTATGGTATTTTCGGTTTTGGATTAATTCACCACTAAAACCGTAAGGAGGAAAATCTCCATATGATTCGCCTACACTAGTAACTTTTTCTCGGAAAAAAAAATAAGAAAAATCTGAGATTAAAGCCACCTTTTTATTTAAACTAACACCAAAACCAACTGAAGTTATATAGCCAAAGGTAATTCTATTAGTGACATCAAAATTACTATAAAAATTACCAGGCTTTGTTCCCATTACTTCTTTATAGCTTTCTTTAAATGGTATAAATTCAGTTGCCCCAACGGTTACGTGAAAAAATGTATTTTTCTTTTTTAGGGTATCTTGTGCAATTAAATTAATGCATATAAAAGAAACAAAAACAGTTATTAGATTTTTCATTTGTATATATTTATTTAAATTTAATTCCAACTAATTTTTAGAAGGTAGGTGATGCAATTTAGTTTAATAATTCAATTAAGTTATCAGTTATATAAATCAACATTTCTTCGTCCATTTCTGTATGCATTGGTAACGATAAAACCGTTGCACAAAGTTTTTCAGTAATTGGAAAATCTTCTTTTTTAAATCGATCGCTTTTATATGCATTTTGTTCATGCAATGGTATCGGGTAATAAATCATTGCGGGTATACGACGTTCTGCTAATTGCTCGCGTAATAATTTTCTATCAACTCCTACTAATCGCAATGTATATTGATGAAACACATGGGTAGAATTTTTTGCTCTAACCGGCGTTTTTAGTTTAGGGTGTTTTGCAAAAGCATTGTCGTAATAATCTGCTGCTTTATTTCTTGCCGCAGCATATTCATCAAGGTGCTTTAATTTTACTTTTAAAACTGCTGCTTGTATTGTATCTAATCTCGAATTTACTCCTAATACATCATGCACATATTGTACACTTTGACCATGGTGAGCAATCATTCTTAATTTTTTTGCTAGCACATCATCATTGGTATAGATTGCTCCGCCATCTCCATAACAACCTAAATTTTTACTCGGAAAAAATGAAGTACATCCTATCGTTCCAATAGTTCCAGCCTTTACTTTTTTGCCATCACTAAATGTGTAATCTGCACCAATAGCCTGAGCCACATCTTCTATCACAAATAAATTATGTTTTTTTGCCAAAGCCATAATGCGTTCCATATCCGCACATTGTCCAAATAAATGAACTGGTACAATTGCTTTAGTTTTTGGTGTAATTGCTTTTTCTATAGCTTCAATATTAATGTCGAACGTATCTTCATAAACATCAACCAAAACAGGCGTTAAACCAAGTAATCCAATTACTTCAGCAGTTGCAACGTAAGTAAAACTAGCTGTAATTACTTCGTCCCCTGGTTTCAAATCTAAAGCCATCATAGCGATTTGTAATGCGTCTGTGCCATTTGCACATGGAATAACGTGTTTTACTTGTAAGTAATTTTCTAAGTCTGACTGAAATTCTTTTACAGCTGGTCCGTTAATAAATGCTGTATTTGAAATTACCTCTTCAATACCAGCGTCAACTTCGGTTTTTATTTTTTCGTATTGACTCTTTAAGTCAACCATTTGTATTTTTTTTGCTAAAGTTGCCATTCTTAAACTTCAAATTATAGTATGCGAATATAGCGAATTTGCTCTAACATTAATGGCATTATTTTTAAAATTATTTGGAGCTATTTCCTGCTTTCCGCTTTATCTTTTTTGCATTAAAAAATGCAAAAAAGGATGCCACTTCAATTAGGGCTATGTTTTATAAATAGGCCCTTTAGATTTAAATCTGAATGGTTTATTCAAAAAAATCATCCGAAAAATTCATTAAATAAACTTTATCAGTTGCTCTTGTAAAGGCCGTGTATAGCCAGCGTATATATTCTTTGTTCAACATTTCTTTAGTTAAATATCCTTGATCTATAAATACACATGGCCATTGGCCACCTTGTGCTTTATGACAAGTAACAGCATAATTAAACTTTACTTGCAAGGCATTAAAATAAGGGCTTTTACGCAAATAGTTCATCCGAATACCCTTGATAGGTTCATCACTCACATCCTCCAATATATTAGCATACAATTGTTGCTGTTGCTCTTTAGTTAGCGATGGAACTTCTGTATAAATTGAATCCAATAATAATGTTAAACTAATTTCAGGCATGTTTTCATAGTCACATAATTTCACAACACATTCTGCAAAATTAAAACCATACATTTCTTTGCGTCGTATAATTTTTTTTATTTCTAAACTATCACCATTGGCTATAAATCCTGCTTCTGATTTCTCGTCCAACCAGAAATAATTATTTTTTACTACCATCATTAAATCTCCGCTGCACAAGTCTTCTTCCATATAACGTACTCGCCCTCGCACAGCTTGATTAAATAAATTAGCGCGCTTGTTGCTTCTCGTTACTAATAAAACATCATTATAACCATAATTGCTGTAAGCACTATTCAACGCGTCTTCCAAATCTTCTCCACTCAGCCTTACAACATCTTTGTGTAAACTTATTTTAGGAAATTCACCATTAAAACTTTCAATACATTCTCTTAAATGGGTTGCATTTTTTAATATTCCACTCGCATCTTGTTGCCTTGCAACTAGTTTTAATTCGATGTGTTTTATTAATAAATGATAACTTGCTTTTAAATAATCTAAATCTAATGCCGGACTTTCATTACTTCCAATTGGCGGCAATTGAGCGGTATCTCCAACCATAATTAATTTACAGTTAGCGCCACTAAATACATATTCTAATAAACTTTCTAATAGGCTATTGTAAACTGAATCCGATGTTGGATTATCCAAACCAATCATCGAAGCTTCATCTACAATAAAAATAGTATTAGTATGTTTGTTTTCAGCTAAAGCAAATGCTACTCCGCCATCGTGCGTTGGTATTTTTGTAAATATTTTTTTATGAATCGTTTGTGCTGGTTTCTGCGAATAGTTTGATAAAACTTTTGCAGCTCTTCCTGTTGGGGCTAATAAAACACTTTTCCATTTAAAGCTAGGTAGTGTTTTTGATAGTGCTCCAATCATATTTGTTTTTCCAGTTCCTGCGTATCCTTTTAAAACAAAAATTTCGCGTTCGTTGTGATTGCTAATGAAATCAGACAGTAAAGCAATTAAATTTGATTGATCGTTATTTGGAACAAATGGTAAACAACTTAAAAAAATTGAAGTAAAATTATTATTTGAGTAGTTCAATTTCTCATATTTATATGTGTAATTCTAATTCTTTTTATTCGAAAAACTTTTAAATTTTTTCAACCCAATCACCATGTTCTTTAATAAGTTCAATTAATTCGTTCACAGCATTTTCGCTTGGCACATTTTTTTTAACAACTTCTTTGCCTTTGTATAAAGAAATTTTTCCAACTCCAACTCCAACATATCCATAATCAGCATCTGCCATTTCGCCTGGTCCGTTTACAATACAGCCCATAATCCCAATTTTTATCCCTTTTAAATGATCGGTTCGTTCACGTATTTTTTGAGTTGTTTCTTGTAAATCAAAAAGTGTTCGCCCACAACTTGGACAAGAAATATATTCTGCTTTACTAATGCGCGTACGTGTTGCTTGTAAAATGCCAAAGGCTGTTGAATTGGCATTTTTTGGTGTTGTACATTTTATTTGTTTCAACCAAACACCTTCTCCAAGGCCATCTAATAGTAAAGCGCCTACTTCTGTCGAAGAACCTAACTGAAACTCTTCTTCAGTTAAATTCACAAAGTTTCTTTTTATAATGGCTGGTATACCAATTTGATTTTCGGCTAATTTTATAAATAGACGTCTTAACTCAGGCATTGCATGAGGGTTAAAAGTGTCTAATACTAAAACGACATTTTTTAATGATTTAATTTTTGAAATAAATTCGCTGGTTAAAACTTCTTTAGTTACTGCAATAAAATTTAAGTCGTTGTGTTGTTTGTCAGTGCTAAAAAATTCATCTCCACAAAATAATGGATATTGTCTCAATGGATTTTTTATTTTTTTCCATTCTTCACAATTATATATTATTCCTAATGTTCCAGGTATTTCAAAATCAATGGTATTGTCTCCAGTATACACATAATCACAGGCAATATCATTAATATTCCATTTATCTAAAGGAACTGAATAATTATAACCTATAGCAAAAAATGTTGCAGGTGTAATTTTTTCTTTAGAACTAAAATCTGCAATAACGCGCGGAACGTTATGCCCTCCAATATTTGCAATTTCTATACTTTCTCGTTTTTGATAGTCGTATGGATTATAAGATAAATTTACTTTTCCTTCTTCTGTTTTTAAAGATTCATTTTGCTGATGTGATTTAATTTTATCTTCCGAATAGCGATCTGCTAATAATTTTGCAACTGGCATTTCAAATTCAGGTTCTTCTGTAAGTGACACTCTGATTGTATCTCCGAGGCCATCTTCCAATAAGGCGCCAATTCCAACAGCTGATTTAATTCGACCATCTTCGCCATCACCAGCTTCAGTTACACCTAAATGTAAAGGGTAATTTCGGTTAGTTTCCATCATTTTTTGAACTAACAGTCTGTAAGCTTGCACCATTACTTGCGTGTTACTCGCTTTCATCGAAATAACAATATTATGGTAATTTAAATCTTCACAAATTCTTAAAAATTCAAAGGCAGATTCTACCATTCCTAATGGCGTATCTCCATATCTGCTTAATATTCTGTCGCTCAATGAGCCATGGTTTGTTCCAATCCGCATGGCCGTTCCGTATTCTTTGCAAATTTTAACTAACGGCGTGAAGCGATTTCTGATGCGTTCTAATTCTTTTTCATAAGCAGAATCTGTATAATCTATCTCTTCAAACTTTTTTTTGTCAGCATAATTTCCTGGATTAACGCGTACTTTTTCAATGATGCGGGCAGCATATTCTGCTGCATTTGGCGTAAAATGAATATCGGCTACAAGTGGTGTATTAAATCCTGCTGCTACTAATTCTTTTTTAATTAATTCTAAATTCTTTGCTTCATTAATACTTGGCGCAGTAATTCTTACTAATTCGCAACCAGCTTCAATCATTCTTATACTTTGCGCTACCGTTGCCTTTGTATCCATAGTATCAGTAGTTGTCATACTTTGTATACGAATTCGATTATTGCCACCAATACCGACACTTCCGCATGTTACTTCTCGCGTTAAAAAACGTTTATACTCTGTTAAACTATTACTGTATGGCAAATATAATTTCATGGATTTTTATTAGTATTTAATTCTCTTTTTTTTCTCTTTCATCCCTCAAGTCTTTTTTTTTCTTCTTTCATTCTGTCCCTTTTATCTCTTTCGTCCCTTCAGTCCCTTCTATCTCTTTCGTCCCTTCAGTCCCTTTTATCTCTTTCGTCCCTTTTGTCCCTTCTATCTCTTTCGTCCCTCCAGTCCCTTTTATCTCTTTCGTCCCTTCTATCTCTTTCGTCCCTTCTTTCGTTCCTCAAGTCTCTGATGTCTCTTTAAAATACTTTATATAGCACTGGTTTACTTGGACTCGCATCATTTTCGAAACTAGCAATTTGTAAATTTAAAATATAAGTTCCATCTAAAATTTCATTTGGTACATAAATAAATTCAGTAATTGTTTTTTGCAATTGGGTGTTTTGTGGATATTGCCAAAATGCATGATGTGCTAACAATTTACCTTCGTCATTTTCTTTATCTACCGATGGTAAATCAATTAACAAATGTTCAACACCTATTTCGTTTAAAAATAGAATAGCATCTTCTAAAACATATGGAGGATTTGTGTTTGAATATTGAGTGGTTAATTTATTTAGCCCATTACTCAATGTTCTGATGGCAAGCGCTTCTGGTTTGGTTCCATCCAATGCCATTTCAAATTGTTTTTTTGTAATTACAAAATCTCCGTTTTCAAGTTGTGTTGGCAAAATGGTAATGACTTCTGCTAAAAACATAAACTTTTTCAAGCAATTATTAATGGTAATAAATTCTTTACTTATATGTCCAACACATTCGGTATGTGTACCATTTCCATGAGGGTTAAATGTTATATTTCTAAAATTGACTGAACCGCCTTTGTTCACATCGCCAATCCAATCACCATTTTCAACAGCTTCTAATTTCATAGGATTAACATACCAAGCACTCACACAATTTTTATCTGAACTTAAAGGAATTGAAATGTCAATAGGCTGATAAAAATCAATATTATAGTTTTTACCTTTTTGAAAAATGGAAGCAATCATAATTTAATAGTTAAAAAATACAAATAGTTTACAAAAGTAAAGCACAATTTATTTTAATTTCCATTAATTGTTTTTTTTTGTGATTATTTAATCAACATTGTGATTTGCGTTAATTCTGTAAGTTTTCTGTATTTTATATCTTTATTTTGAGATTTTGCATTGTTTTTAACAAAAAATAGTTCAAATAGTTTGAGTTTATTTAAAAAAGTTATATCTTAGTCGCCTAGGTATTTAACCTTAAAATATATTAAATTAAACAAAATTGGTATAACATGAAGAAAATTTTTACCACACTAACAGTTGCTTTAGCAGCATTTACAAGCGTTTCGTTTGCTCAGCAAGATCCGCAGCTTACTCAGTTTATGCACAGTAAATTAATCTACAATCCGGGTTATGCTGGTACTTCTGATGCAATTTGTGCAAATGTTTTGTATCGCCAACAATGGGTAAATTTCCCTGGTGCTCCTAAAACTGCTCTTGTTAGTTTTGATATGCCTTTAGGTAACTTACCAATCGGTATTGGTTTAAATGTAATGTCTGATCAAATTGGTTTTGATAAATCTTTATTTGCTCGTTTGGCTTTATCTTACAAACGCCAAGTTGGACCAGGAAATTTAGGAATCGGTATTGATGGTGGTATTCTTCAAAAATCTTTTAATGGAGCTTGGATTACGCCTGATGGAAATAATAATCCAGATGCTTCAATACCAGGTTATGGTGCAACCGGTAGTTCAACGGTTAATGCTAACCTAAATAAAATGTCATACGATTTAGGTTTTGGTATTTATTATGGTATTGCAAATAAAATGTATGTGGGTCTTTCTTCAACTCACTTAACAGCACAAGATATTGCTGCAAATACCAATATTAAATTTGCTTTAGCTCGTCATTATTATTTAGTTGGAGGTTTGTACGTCATGAATTTTTCCCAAGTTGTGATCTAGTCGCGTAACTTCTAACCAATCACCATTGGGGTCAACCATGCGCCAGCTTGCTAAATTGTCGAGTGCAGTTCCCCACAACACAGCTTTCTTACCGCCGGCATTCAT
>CAIYSA010000376.1 GCA_903928655.1 uncultured Bacteroidota bacterium | reverse complement strand
GTTTAGATCTTGAAAAGATTTTATCAAAAGATTTAACCTATGGTTACAAAGTACTTGGTTTTTTTGATGACGGTGTTTCATCTGTTTCTCCTTTACCTATTCGCTATTCGGGTGGGATTACTGAGGCGGCTGAATTTTTGAAAAAAAATTCAGTACACGAAGTTTATATTTCATCATCAAATTACGCTAGTAAAGAAATTTCGAAAATTATTTTATTTTGTGAGCGCAATTTAATACGCTTAAGGTTTGTTCCTGATTTTCAGAATTTCACAAAAAGTAAACGCGTCGAAATTAATTTTTACGATGATTTACCAGTAATTTCATTTCGCCAAGAACCTTTAGAATCAACCTTAAATCGTACTTTTAAACGTACTTTTGATTTTTTGTTTTCATTAATTGTGATTGTACTTATTTTTCCATGGTTATTTCCTATTATTATTGTAGCGGTTAAGCTGAGTTCTCGCGGGCCTATTTTTTTTAAACAAAAACGTTCAGGAGAGGAAAACAACGAGTTTTGGTGTTATAAATTTAGAACCATGCGCGTTAATGATTTAGCAAATGAGCAACAGGCCATACTCAACGATGATCGCATTACAGGCGTAGGTAGTTTTTTAAGAAAAAAAAATTTAGATGAATTACCGCAATTTTTTAATGTATTATTTGGCAGCATGTCGGTAATAGGGCCAAGGCCACATATGCTCAAACATACCGAACAATATGTGGATTTAATAAACTCTTATATTGTGCGTCAGTTAATAAAGCCAGGTATTACAGGTTGGGCGCAGGTTAATGGGTTGAGAGGAGAAACCACTAATTTGGATAAAATGGTAAAACGTGTGGAATATGATATTTGGTATATTGAAAATTGGTCGTTTTATTTAGATTTAAAAATTTTATTCAAAACAATTATTAATATGATTGTAGGAGAAAAAAACGCTTATTAAAGGATAAGGTTACTTAATGCATTTTTTTTAAAAAAAGTTGAACAGGTTGTTCAGCTTTTTTTATTTAAATAAAATGAGATTACTGTCATTCTGAACTTGATTCAGAATCTCAGGGAGTGTTTTGTAAATGAGATGCCGAATCGAGTTCGGCATGCCCACCAGGTTATGTATGACCGCTAAATCCTCGTCATTCTGAACTTGATTCAGAATCTCAGGGAGTGTTTTGTAAATGAGATGCCGAATCGAGTTCGGCATGACAAAAAATTATTCTGTGCTTATAATAATAAATTCAATTCTTCTGTTTTGTTGGTGCTCTTCTTCCGAACAAGTTGATTTAACGGCTCCTTCGCAAGCACAATTATTTTTTAATTTTGATTCGCCATAACCCTTTCCAGATATACGTTCTGTTTTCGAAATTGACTTTTTAATATATTCCGCAGCAGATTTAGCGCGGCTATCAGAAAGTTTTTCGTTAAATATAGCCGTTGCTCTGCAATCAGTATGAGAACCTAATTCAATAACCATATTTGGATATTCATTCATGATTTTTACAATTTTATCTAATTCCAATGCAGCATCTTTTCGGATTGTGTATTTTCCTAAATCAAAATAAATAGGTTTAATCTCAATCATTTTAGCTAAATCTCCACCAATTTCTAATTTACTCATGCTAATATTTAAAGCTTCATGTATATTAATATCTCCAGATTTAGTAATCGTATAATTAAATTCAACTTCATTAGTTAGGTAACCTTGTTTTTCTAATTTTATTTTGTAAAATAATTTATCTCCAATTTTGTTAGTAGGCAAGGCTTTGCGGTAATTTACATTTGGCTGAGTTGTGTAAGTATCAAAAGGTGTATTGTCTTTTTGAGTAATGGTTAATGTTACACCTTCTAAAGGAAGTTTAGTTTTAGCATCAGTAATAATTGCAACTAAAGATAAACCAGGATTTTTTTCAAGAATTAAATTAGAAACAATTACGTCATCATTATTAGTAATATTTAAAGTATTATTTGCATCAAAATAGTTTGCTGATTTACCTGATAATAGATATTTTTCAGGATTTTCAATATCAAAACTATAATCACCATTAGCAGTAGTTGTAATCGAATTAACTATTTTACCATTAGCATCAAACAAATTAACGGTAACGTTAGCAAGTATATTTCCTTTTTCATCTTTAGCAATTCCTTTAATTATTTTACCAAACTGAAATGGTTTTAATAAATTAAAACTATACATATCATCATCACCTTTTCCACCTTCTCTGTTAGAAGCAAAATAGCCTTTCGTTTTTGCATCATTCAATACCATCGAAAAATCATCTTTAGCACCATTAACTGGGTTTCCTAAATTTATTATTTTTCCAATTCTGTTGTTTTTTATTTCTGTTGCAAAAATATCTAAACCACCTAAACCTGGTCTTCCATCTGAAGAGAAGAAAAACAATCCGCTTTCGTGTATAAACGGAAACATTTCATTTCCTTCCGTGTTAATTTTATCACCTAAGTTTATTGCGTTTGCCCATTTGCCGCTTGAGTCTTTAGTTGCTTTGTAAATATCTACACCACCTTTGCCACCAGGCATATCAGATGCAAAGTATATTGTTTTTCCATCAGACGATAGAGTAGGATGTCCAACCGAATATTCTTTATTATTTAAAGGAAAAGCAATTTTAGTATTCCATTTACCATTTTCAAAAGTCGACTCCATCATCTCTAAATTTCTCGTGCCATCATTACTTTTTTTGTTATAATTATCTTGAGTATAAATAACATAATTGCCATCTTTACTATAACAAGCTGGTCCTTCGTGATATTTTTTATTTAGTGTACTCAGTTTTTTAGAATTTGTTATTTCTCCACTAGAATCTGGCTTTCCTGTATATAAATCTAAAAACGGTAAATTGTTTCCATTCCATCTGCGGTATGCTGCATTAATATCGTGCTTAGATGATGTGTATACTAATTGGTCTTTAAAATAAGTAACGCCAAAATCTTGCTCTGGAGAATTAACGGCTAAATTTTTAACATCAAACTGAGCTTTATTTTGCAATAAATCGTTCGTGTAATTTTTATTTTGTTGGTTTAGTTGCGCACGACTATCACTTGCATTTAATGAAGCGTAAATATCCATTTGCTGCTGAGCATCGGTATATTTTCCATTCATTTTTAAAACTTGTGCGTAAGCGTAAACATCATTTGGTGTTTTATCAGCTGCTGTTACTAATTTTGCATAAGCAATTTCGGCAGCAGAATGATTGCTAACTAATTTATAACTTTCAGCTAATTTTCTTTGCGCATCAGTTGTTAAATTCGCTCTGCCTTCAAGCTTTTCAATTACCTTATTGTAATTGTAATTAGTAAAATAAGTATCAGCCTTTTTAGTAGATGTTTGTCCAAAAAAACTAATTGGTATAATAAGTATAGAAAGTATAAATGCTTTTTTCATTGTAAATTAGTATTGTAAAATATAAATTAGAAAAATCTTGTTGATTTAATTTTAGCTTTTGTTTTTGAAATTAAATCATAACGTAGCATAATTTCATGACTACCGTTATTGTATTTCCCTGTTGTATTAGCCATCGACCAATCAAAAGAATAACCAACCGTAAATTGTTCTGTAAAGTTGTATCCTAATAATGCACCTAAGGCATCACCAGTTCTATACATTGCACCAATCGAAAACTTGTCTTTTAAAATAAAATTTGCGGTTACATCGCATTGCAAAGGAGCAGCCGGAGTAGCTTTTACAAAACATGTAGGTTTAAATTTTACATCTTTCGTTAAATCAATTACAGTTCCCATTATGAAAAAATAATGGCGTTGTTCTTTTGACGCAGCATTTGTATTAGTTGCAGTGAATTTGTTTTCCAATAATTTAGGAACAGAAAAACCAGCATAAAAACGATCGCGGTAATAATAAATACCAGCACCAGCATTTGGTAAAATACGCTGAGTGTTTTCAGTAAACGCTGCATCATTTTTATTATCCAACTCTAGCGCGTTAACGTTGTTGTTGTAAATATTTGCTAAACTTTTTATACCAAAACTTAATTTACTTTTTGTGTTTAAACGAATTTGGTAATCTAAATCTAAAGCAAAAGATGTACTTTTTGTTGGACCAATTTTATCATTTAAAATACTTAAACCAATTCCCATTTTACCATTTAACATGGGAGTATGCATTGTTAATGATTGGTTTATTGGAGCTCCGTCAAAACCAACCCATTGCGATCGGTGAATACCAGTAACTGTAAACGCATCTCTTGTGCCTGCATAAGCTGGGTTTAACCAAAGCGTATTATACATGTAATGTGTAAACATTGCATCTTGTTGTGCTTTTATCGAACTGCTTAAAGCGATTAATGTAATTGTAGCTAAAATTATTTTTTTCATTTTCATTTTTATTAAAGACATAAATTTTCTTTTGGCTTATTAAACTTGTGTATTACTTAACTGTTTTATTAATATAAATAAATCCTTTGTATGGTTTTTCATCATTACCTAAATCTAAAATATAGAAGTAAGTACCATCCGGTAAATCATCGCCACCAAATCTAATTCCTTCGCTTGATTTTCCATTCCAAGTATTATCATATCCATCCATTTTATAAACAACACTTCCCCAACGATTTAAAATAGTGAACTTATTATTAGGGTATTTAGAAATACCTCTTATAACAAATAAATCATTTACACCATCGCCATTTGGAGAGAAGCCTTGAGGAATATTAAATCCAGGATCTTCATAAACATCATTTAGTGGAACGAATTCTGTTGGAATGTTTTCGCCAAATTCGTTTGGATTTCCATCACCATCCGTATCAGGTATAGTTCCTGTATTTGTAGTGTCAGCGCTAAACGAACCACCAGAGCCTAAAGTTATAGCAACACCATAATTAAATAAACTAGTTAATGTACTATTATTCATTGTAAAATTAATTACCAGTTTAACGGTTGCTATTTCACCAACTGTTAACGTATTAGTGCCTGTAAGTAAATTAATATTTGAATTTCCGTTGTAAGAAAGATCTGTTGTTAAAGTTCCACCAGAAGTTAAACTTGAAACAGTATAAGTAATTGGAGAAGGGAAAGTAATGTTTAAATCATCTTTTAATTGAACATTAGTTGCAGGCACAACACCTAAATTTTGTAATGTAAATAGAAAGGTTGTTTGATTATCTCCATTTGCTAATTTAACTGTTGATTCAGCATTTTTTGCTGCTCCAATTTGTTGACCAAAGTAAGTAGGATCATTTTCACCAGATTCATTTGGATTTCCATCTCCATCAAAATCTGTGTTTGTTCCAGCATCTGTAGTATCAACAGATGTGTGTGTGCCACCACCAGTTGGATCAGGTAAATTAGATGTAGATACAATACCATAATTACTTAAAGAACTAATGGTTGATGCATTAGGACTAAAATTTACAGTAAGCGTTACTATCGCATTTTGAGAAACGTTTAACATATCACTTCCTGATAATAAAGCAGTAACTGTGTTGCCATCATAACTTGCATTAGCAGTTAAAGGCGCACCTGCATTTAAGCCAACTACCGTATAAGTTATTGGAGCAGGGAAAGTAGTATTTAAATTATCAACTAACTGAACATTGGTTGCAACAACTGGACCTACATTATTAACATTAAATGTAAATACCGTTTGGTAAGATGTAGCACTTAGCTTTGTTAATATAGAAGCTGATTTGGCGGCAGCAATTTGTTGCCCCATTAAAGTTGGATTATTTTCACCCGGTCCATTTGGATTTCCATCACCATTAGGATCAGGTACTGTGCCTGTTTGAGTTGTATCGGATGATAAATGTGTTCCACTACCTAATGGATCAGGAGCGCTTGAAGTTGAAGCAATTCCTGAGTTACTAATTGTTGTTAATGTAGTAGTGTTTGGATTAAAGTTTACCGTTAATGTAACAATTGCACTTTGAGCAACACCCAAATTATCACTTCCTGATAATAAACCAATATTTGTATTACCATCATATGCCGAATTAATTGTTAACGGTGCTGCTGCATTTAATCCGACAACAGTGTAAGTTATTGGTGCAGGGAATGTAATGCTTAAATTATCAACTAATTGAACATTTGTGGCAATAAACGATCCAGCATTTGATACATTAAATGAGTATACTGATTGGAACGTAGTAGGATTTATTTTTTGAACTGAAATCAATGCTTTTGCAGCTGCAATTTGCTGATTACCGACAACAATTGTTATGGTTGTTGTACTGCAAACAGAAGGAGTTACACTCGTATTACAAATTGTGTAAGTAGTAGTTACCGATCCAGTAAAAGTTGGATTTGGAGTAAATGTATAGTTTCCTGTTGCAGGGTCTATAATTATTGTTCCAGTGCTTGGAGCTGGTTGTGTAACGCTCACCGAATAAGTAGCACCTGGCACAACTCCTAAATCATTTATTGTTAAGCCTCCAGTAACAGTAACACTTGGAGTTGTTGTAATAACATCTGGCACTGCAACTAATGTTGGATAAACTGTAAATGTGATAGTAGTAGTTGAACATGGAGGCGAACTAATATTACATAGAGTATAAGTAGCAGTAGTTGTCCCTGTAAAACCAATAGCTGGTGTATATGTATAGTTTCCTGTAGCAGGATCCATTGTTAATGTTCCTGTTCCTATTGTAATCGGACCAGCTGTATAAACTGGAACTAAAGATGGCGCAGCTCCCGAATCATTAATACTTGCATTACCTGTTACCGCTGTATTCTCCATTGTAGTATTTACATCAGGAAGTGCTAAAGGTAAATTGCCAACAATGATAGTGATAGTTGTTGTACTGCAAACAGAAGGAGTTACACTTGTATTGCAAATTGTGTAAGTAGTAGATACCGATCCTGTAAAAGTTGGATTTGGAGTAAATGTATATTGACCAGTAGTAGGATTTATTGTTATCGTTCCAGTACTTGGAGCAGGTTGTGTAATACTTACCGAATAAGTAGCACCTGGCACAACGCCTAAATCATTTATTGTTAAGGTTCCCGTAGCAGTTACACTTGGTGTTGTTAAAATAATATCTGGCACTGCTACTAATGTTGGGTAAACTGTAAATGTAATAGTTGTAGTTGAGCACGGTGGCGAACTTAAATTACATAAAGTATAAGTGGCTATTGTTGTACCAGTAAAACCTGGCGTTGGCGTATAGGTGTATTGCCCAGTTGAAGAATTCATCGTTAAAGTACCAGTTCCTATAGTTAAGGGTCCAACTGTGTAAATAGGAAATAAAGATGGCGATGCACCTGAATCATTAGTGCTTGCATTTCCTGTTACTGCAGTGTTTATCATAGTTGTATTAAAATCGGCAACAGCTACAGGTAAATTTCCAACCAAAATAGTAATAGTTGTTGTACTGCATACAGTAGGGCTTACACTTGTATTACAAATAGTGTAAGTGGTTGTTACCGATCCTGTAAAACTTGGATTAGGAGTAAATGTATATTGACCAGTAGTAGGATTTATTGTTATTGTTCCAGTACTTGGAGCTGGTTGTGTAACACTCACCGAATAATTTGCTCCTGCAACAACACCTATATCATTTATAGTTAAAGATCCTGTAGTTGTAACGCTTGGAGTTGTAGCAATAACATCTGGATTAGCAATTAATGCAGGAAATACTGTAATAGTTATGACTGCCGAAGAACATACAACAGGAGATCCGTTACATAAAGTATAAGATGCTGTTGTAATTCCTGTATAACCTAAACTTGGAGTGAACGTATATTGACCAGTTGCAGGATTCATTGTTATTGTTCCTGTTCCTACACTTGGAGGTCCAACAGTAAAAGTTCCACCAATAGTTCCTGCATCATTAGTTCCTGCATTTGCTATTACGGGTGTATTTTCAATTGTATTAGTAGCATCGTTTACTGCTGTAGGACAATTATTTAAACTAATTGAAATAGTTGCTAAACTACTGCATCCTTCAACGCTTAAACAATTTACGGTATAAACTACTGCTGCAGTAACTGTTCTAGTAATACTTGAACCAGTTAATGCGCCAGGATTCCAAGTATAAGAAATTGCACCTGATGCTGATAAAGTAGTGGCCGCATTTAAACAAACTGTGCTTGAAGATGCAGTTAATGTTAATATTGGAATTGAATTTGCCGTTAAACTAATTGTTTGAGAATTAATACAGCCCGCAATACTTGTACCTGTTAATGTGTAGATTGAAGTTGAAATAGGGTTTACCGTAATTGCAGTTCCTGATATTCCACCTGGGTTCCAAGTATATGTAGAAGCGCCAGAACCTGTTAAAGTTGCTGTAGCACCCGAACAAACTGCTGTTGATGATGAAGATGCGTTAACGGTTGGAATAGTATTAATTGTTAAACTTAATGTTTTAGTATTGATACATCCCGATGAGCCAACTCCTGTTAAAGTATAGATTGTTGTAGTTAAAGGATTCACAGTAATAACAGAACTTGCAATTGCTCCAGGATTCCAAGTATAAGATGAAGCGCCTGAACCTGTTAAAGTAGCAGTTGCACCTGAACAAATTGCTGAAGAAGAACTTACTGCATTTACTGTTGGTGTTGTATTAACCGTTAAACTAACGGTTTGCGAATTAGTACAACCTGAAATAGAACCAGTAAGTGTATAAATAGTTGTTGATGTTGGATTGACTGAAACTGAAGTGCCTGCTAAAGCTCCAGGGTTCCAAATATATGTTGAAGCTCCTGAACCAGTTAACGTTGTTGTGCTGCCAGAACAAATTGCTGATGATGCAGAAACGGCAGTAACTGTTGGGGTTGTGTTAACAGTTAAATTTAATGTTTGGGTATTTGTACAACCAGCAACACTTGTACCTGTTACCGTATAAATTGTAGTTGAACCTGGCGTTACATTAAATATTGCACCAGTTGATGCTCCTGGATTCCACGTATAAGTTGAAGCACCAGAACCTGTTAATGTTGCAGTTGCTCCCGAACAAAGCGATGCCGATGAAGCACTTGCTATAATGGATGGCAATGAATTAACTGTTAAACTTATTGTTTGAGTGTTTGAACAACTTAAGGCATTAGTTCCTGTAACGGCGTATATTGTTGTTGTTAAAGGATTAACTGAAATAGCAGCTGTTGTTGCTCCAGTATTCCAACTATAAGAAGTGCCTCCGCTAGCTGTTAATGAAGCAGTAGCGCCTGGGCAAATAGCTGTTGAGGTTGAACTTGCAGTAATAGATGGTAAAGAATTAACGGTTAAATTTAGTGTTTGCGTATTTGAACAACCTAAAGCATTTGTTCCTGTAACGGTATAAGTTGTAAGTATAGTTGGTGCAACGGTTATGGCTGATGTTGTAGCACCAGTATTCCAGCTATAAGAAGTTCCTCCACTAGCAGTTAAAGTAGCTGATGAACCAACACAAACTGCTGTTGATGTTGAACTAGCAGAAATAGATGGCAATGTATTAACGGTTAAATTTAGTGTTTGAGTACTTGCGCAACCTAATGCATTTGTTCCTACTACTGTATAATTGGTTGTTGTGGTTGGAGAAACTACAATTGATGGTGAAGTTGATCCCGTATTCCAACTATATGATGTTGCTCCACTTGCAGCTAATGATGTGGATAAACCATAACAAATAGAAGAAGCAGAAGTTAATGTTAAAGAAGGATTTGCATTGATAGAAATATTTATTGTTTTTGTTGCAGTACATCCAATAGTGGATGTACCAGTTACAGTATAAATAGTTGCAACTGTTGGGTTAATTAAATAAGAGTTTCCTACAAAACTCCCTGGACTCCATGTATAAGTTGATAAACCTGAAGCGGTTAATGTTCCGGAATTACCTGAACATAACACGGTTGCACTTGAGCTAGTTGTTAATGTTGGAGTAATTCCTCCAGCAATAGTTATAGCAACTGTATCCTTACATGTACCACTTGTCCATATAAATTTATAAATTCCATCAGCTGAAAAACTAGAAATAGAAGAATTTGTTGCTGTTAAAGAACCAATAACAGAAGTTCCAGGATTAGTTGAACTTGCAGTCCATGTACCTGTTCCAATTGCACTCATTGTTGCGGTAATAGTAGATAGAGGCAAACAAGAAATACTTTGATCAGTACCTGCAGAAATTGAAATTGTTGCATTCACATAATAATCTTCTATTTCTCCACTATTAGCAATACCAATACTTCTCTCGTCAATATTAGTGGTTGCAACATTGTCGAGCATAACATCATTGGTTGCTCTTAAACGAAGGTATTTTTTTCCGCAAAAAACACCAGAAAGGCCACTATAAGTAAACGTATAAGTTTGCGAAGCCACACCAGCTGCAATTGTTGCAGTTTTGTATTCACTTAATTCAAACACACCATTTCCATTCCAATCAACCCAACCGTAAATATTACCAGTTATTGTTGTTGTGTTTTGAGCAGTAAATGTAAAGCTATAAGAACTACTTCCTGTATAAGTTACTAATGAAGACATTCCATCTTCTTCCAATCCATCACCATTTGTAGTCATGTTATCAGCGCCGGCCAAAACATTTGCTGGACTTAGATTATTAGAATTAGGGGTTAATACACCTAATTGAATACCTGCAGGACATCTGTAATAATGAGCAGCCGGAGCAGTACTTTCGAAAGATAAAGGAGCATCTCCACTATCATAAGAACTTGCATTACAAATAAGAGCTTGTGGCGTATTAGCGCAATCAAATAAATTAATAAAACTAGCAACAGATACGTTATCACCCATTGATCCATTTGTTTTATGACCAACATAACAATACCTGTCAGCACATTCTCTTAAATAACCTGTTGTATGTCCGCCAACTTCAACATAAAGTGGAAAATCAACTCCAAATGCATAACCATCAGGATGTCTTGGTAATAAAACTGTTAAAGAAGTTGAAGGAGCTCCAATCATGCCCGTACCACTATTACTTCCCCATAAATATAAATGGTCATCAGAGGTAATACAACCCGCTGCACCTTCTGTTCCTCTTCCATCTTGGTCGTTAGCTGAAATAAAAACAACATTTAATAAATCCCCTGTTCCTAAGGCATTTTTAACTATTACCCAACCTTTTTGGCTTATAATATTATTTTGTCCTAATTGCCCAGTAGAATTATTACCAAGAGCATACATTTTATTATTTGCTGAATTTAAAGCAAAATAAGAAGGCTCCGTTAAATCACTTGTAATAGCTAACATCTTAGGTACTCCAACAAAAGGTGCAGTCATTGGTGTAGCTCTGTTTTGAAGGGCCGCTGCCGCAACTCCATTACCAGTATAACACATTGAACCCCAAGTATACCAAGTGCCAGAATTTGTATAAGCTATTCCTCCGCGTGGAGAAATTCTATAATCTAAAACGTCTGTTAAAATAGGATTTCCTACTGCGCTCGTAGTTACACGGGTCCAATAATTTGTACCCGCTGTAGGTAATGTTGCTCCTGCACCATGCATTTCTGCTATGATTCCACAAACCCAAATTTCACCAGTAATTGTGTGTAATGTTAATGCGTTATTAGTAGCTAACATAGCTTTTATTTGAGATGGCGTTACACCAATAGGCATGTTAATTTGCTGAAAGGCTGCACTTGATGTTACTGAATTAGGTACCACAATTCCCTCTTTTCCCCAAGCATACAAACCAGTTGAAGACATTAAAAATGCTTGCATATTGCTTGCAGAGTTACTACCTAAGCTTGCAAATAATGGAACGCCTGTGTAAGTATATCCGTTTACAGGAGTTAAGCTAACTGGTATTAACTGATTACCAGTTCCTGAAGCCGGAATTAATTCTCCCCAAGCGCTAAAACTTCCATCAGGTAAAGTTGCAATGGTGGAGTGAAAACCAGACTGCATTTCATCATATATTCTGCCTGAAATACATGCAGATTGAGAAAAAGTAATTTTTGTAGTTAATATCACCAAAAAGAATAATATAACCTTGGAAACTGATAAAATAAATTTCATAAACATTTTTATTTGGTATTAGATATTAAAAAATTATAAAAAAAGCCCTCACCTAAAAAATTAAAAAAACCTAATTGTATAGGCCCTGCCGAAGAAGGTGTTCCAGTTAGTTCGAATCTTAATTCATGAATACCTGGTTTTAATTTTTCAGTTTTAGAAAACGTTGCAGATATTCCATCTATACCCGTTGAATTACTTGTAAATGGACCAAATTCAACAGACTCTCCTTTAAAAGAGCTAATTTCGACAGGAATTAATAAGTACATTCCATTAACTGTTTGGCTTACAATAGGAGTAGAACTAATTTTAGCTTCTTCAGTATGAATTATCATTTTAATTGGCAATACATTTACAAAAGCAGTGTCTGCATGCGCAGTATGAGTTCCTGAAGCGGGAGCACTAAAAATCACTCTATATTTACCTGGTATCGAAAATAAAAAATCATCAGTTTTGTTTCCAACACCAGTTTTTAATACCCCTAAATTATTTTGTATTTGCCAAGTAGATATTGCATCAGTATTATTAATAACCATTAATGATAAAGTTGTTCCAAATTCTATTTGATTATTTTTTTTTACAACAGTAAATGGATTCTCACAATCAGTAATTTCATTTAAATGTTTAGTAATACTTAAACTACTATTAATGTTACTGATATTATTATTTAAGCTTATTTTTCCATAGCTGAAATAATTTATTAAAAATAAAAAAGATAGTAGAATTGCTTTTAATGCTTTCATAATTAAATGGTGTTAATTGGAATTAGAATTTGATTGTTTTTTATTGATTTATATGTTTAATATTTATTTTGAGGTGAAATTTTGTTTAATGAAGTACTGTTTAGTTATTTCAGTTTTAGTATCTAAAATTATTAGCT
>CAIYSA010000375.1 GCA_903928655.1 uncultured Bacteroidota bacterium | reverse complement strand
ATGCTGATTTTATAAAAATAATTCGTCTAGAAACACAAATTAAAGAAGTATTACTTGATGGATTAAACAACGATAATGGTTTACAATTATTAAACATAGAAAAAAGTTTAACTACCGCAAATACAAAAGAAGAAATGATTTTAGCATTTAGTCTAAACGGAATAAATAATGGAAAAGAGTTAGTGAATCTATTTCAAAATAAAGTAGATTTATTAAAAAATATCATTAACAAGTTTCCCAATTTGCATCAATTAAACGCTCAAGAAATGATTGAACTATATAAATATTCAAGAGCAGTAATTTTGAATCCAGGCAAAGAAGTTATACATCCTTTTTCTGATAATAAAACATTTTGTATGAGAGCTTTTGAAGTGGGTATGTCCGATTGCGAAGACGATTATCAAAGCGCACTTGCAAATAGTTTTGAAACTACAGCAATTGCGCTTTTTACTGGTGGGCCTTTAGCTGCAACCTTAACAGCAGCAATAACTGCATATTCTGCGGTAAAAGCCTTACATACTTGTACTGACAGAACAATTAGAAATTATACAATTTGTAACAAACCACAACAATAATATTATGATTAAAAAGATTTTATGGGGCCTATTTTGGGGAATTATTTCCATTTTTTCTGCAAGGTTAATAAGCATATATCATATTCGAGGAAATAACTTTTATATATATGAATGTATTTCATTGATATTGTTTCTGTCACTAAGTTTCTTTGTAAAAAGAATTCGAGAAAAAATTATTAAAAAAGAAACTATCATTGGGTTTATTGCTATTATTATATTTTTTGGATCTTTGATTGTTTTCAAGCGAGGTGTTCGCGCGATCAACTCTTATTTAATAATGGCATTCACATCATTAGCATATTTGTTGTTTTTGAAATGGTATTTTAAAAAATATAATGAAACTTATAGTAATGAATAATAAACAAATTACAAAAACAAAAAACTGGTTTTGGTTTATATCACTTATAGTGTTCTTGTGGTTTCCGTTTAAATCAAATACAGATAAAATAAACTTTGCCTTGTCTATTTTGTCTATTACGGTTGTTTTATTCACCATTGCCACCGTTTGGTTTATTAAAAATGAAGAATATAAAAAACTTGATCAGATAGAAAAGTATAACCTAAAATTAGGTGCTACTGTTTATGGTATTATTGGTCTGGTTTTTTTAAGTCTTTGGCTTTTAGGAATTGGTGTTGATTTAAAAATTAGATTTATAGAAGCTATAATGATTGGAGCTGGCATTTTGATGTTACTAGGGAAAAAACAAATCAACTAATCATTTTTTGATGACGACAAAATTTTGGTTTAACTTTATTACAAGCTTAAATCATTCATTTTGTCGTCACTTAAATTTACAATCATACAAACGTCCTTGCATTGGGAGGATAAGGGCGCTAACCTAGATGCTTTATCTAAAAAAATTCTAGGAATTGAAGAGCCTACCGAGATTATTGTATTACCAGAGATGTTTACGACAGGTTTTAGTATGAACCCTTCCGTATTTGCTGAAACCATGGAAGGGCCGACGATTGACTGGATGCGTCGATTAGCTTCGGTAAAAAAATCTATACTTACAGGCTCCTTGATAATTGAAGAAGATGGAAAATATTATAACCGTTTAGTGTGGATGCTTCCCAATGGTGAATTAGGTTATTATAATAAAAGGCATTTATTTGCTTTTGCGGGTGAGGATCAACATTATCACGCTGGGCAAAAAAGATTAATTGCAAGTGTTAAAGGTTGGAAAATTAATTTGCAAATTTGTTATGACCTGCGTTTCCCAGTTTGGGCGCGTCAACAATCGGATGAAAATAAAGAAAGCGAATACGATGTATTATTATATGTTGCTAATTGGCCCGAAAAAAGAAATCATGCCTGGAAAACTTTACTTACTGCAAGAGCTATCGAAAATCAATGCTATACCATTGGTGTAAACCGAGTAGGGTTAGATGGCAACAATAT
>CAIYSA010000374.1 GCA_903928655.1 uncultured Bacteroidota bacterium | reverse complement strand
CAATTTTTTTAGTTTTTAAATTTAGCATGTTATAGGTTTTAATTATGAATTGAAATTATTGGAATACTTGAGGTTAATATAATTTTTTGAGAATCTGACTCATTAAATAAGTTATGTAAAGTACTGTAATTGTGACTAATAATCAGGATTAAATCAGCTTTAGATTTTCTTGCATAGCTTTTTATCCCACTTTCAAAGTTATTCGCATTAAATTCTATAATATTTAAATGTTTATATTTTAACCTTTTAGAATCTTCATCATCATTAGTTTTAATATGCACAAATTCGGGTTCCACTTTTAATGTTTTTATTATAGAATGAATTTGGTTAGATACCTTTAATCCTATTGGATTTTTTAAATCAAGAGCAATAATCATTTTTTGTAAATGATGTTTCTTATGTTTTGAAGGAACAGTAATAATTGGACAATTTATTTTTCCGGTTAAATCTAAACTAGTTGTGCCATTTAAAAATTTATTTAACTTATTTTTCACTTCAAGACCTAAAACAACAAGCGCAATTTTGTGGGTTTTTGAAAGCGTTTCTACTTTATTTCTGATTCCATCATAAGTTATTTCAATTTCAAATTTTATGTTTTTATGTTCGGTAGATAACTGAGCTTGTAATTCAATCATTTTTTGCTCAGCATTTTTTGTGATACTATCAACTGCTATAAAAAATAAACCTGAGTTAGAATGTATCATTGGAGCAGTAAGTGCATGAAATAATAATATTTTAGTGTGTGATTGCTCAGCAACTTTAATGGCATAGTTTAAACTGTTTTCGGATGATTTTGTAAAATCAATCCCGACTAAAATGGTTTTCATTAATTAATTATTTAAAATCTATTTCATTTAAAAATTATGGTATCTATTCCAAAATAAAAGTAATTTGATAATAGCATAAGTGCAGTAACTAAAATTACTCGTGGAAATACATGTTTTAAATCCCAAATAGGATTAATAAAGGAAAAGGCTATGCCCACTATAATTAAATCTGCTGCTAGAACTATAGGCACAAAATTGTGAAATAAACCTATTATTAAAAAAATCCCACCAAAAAACTCAGTTATTGATGAGAAATATGAAACTAAAACAACTAAAAAATTTGGAACGTTTTTTTGAACAGACTCTGCATGAAATGCATTAACTACATTTTTTATTTTTACTACAAATAGTTTATCATATCCTTGAAAAACTAATAGTATTCCTAAAAAACAACGTATAAATAATTCGGCGATGTTAAAGTTTATTTCAGTATAATTCATATATCAAATTTAGAAAGCTTGAAATTTAGATTATATGATAATAGTCATCTTTAATATTGATTATTGATGTCTGAATTTATATTTTCTTAATAAGATTGGTTATAACCTAATATTTAAACTGAGGTTAATGAGATTTAACCCGAAATTGTTTTTGCTTTGGTTTTATTAGGGTAAATAAGTCAATTTCATTGATTTACAATGTTTTTTTACGATTTATATTGTATTTTTAGAATGTTGTAATCATATTAAACTTTCTTAGGATGAAAAAAAATCTACTGTTTCTATTTGTACTTTTAACATTTTCTAATTCTCTTTTTTCTCAAGAGGTTAATAAACATATTTCATACAATAGTATATATGATTACCTAGATGAGCTTGCAAATATTCAGGTTATTGAATTATGTTCGGTTGTAAAACCTTATTCTCGTAAATTGATTTACGAAAAGTTGCATGAAGCGGAAGGTAAAACAGAGCGTTTAACAAAAAGACAAATTAAGGATTTAGCTTTCTTTTTAAAGGATTATAATAAAGAAGTAATTCCAAATAAAAGATTTAAGCGACGTTATGATTTATTTTATTACAGAGATTCACTTTTTCAATTTACATTAAATCCAATTTTGGGTTATACTTATGCACAAAATGAAACTGGATATGCTACACAGCGATGGAATGGACTTGAAATGAATGGACAAGTTGGTAAAAATTTAGGGTTTTATTTCAGTCTACGTGATAATGGTTATTATAATGTTTTAACAACAACAAATTATTTAACGCAATCGCCTGGAGCTAATTATAAACCTTATCAAGGAACTAACAATGCAAGAACTGATTTTGATGAAGCTAGAGCTGGGGTAAGTTATGGTTGGAAATGGGGATCAATTAGTTTAATAAAAGATAATTTTGCTTGGGGAAATAATTATAACGGTGCTAATATTTTTTCGGGAAGGCAACCTTCATTTGCGTATTTAAGTTTTAAAATGAAACCTAGTAAATGGTTTGAATTTAATTATATACATGGCAATTTAGTTTCTCAAGTTTTAGATTCATCTAAAACATATGGAGTAGGTAGTGGATTAAGAAAAAGTTTTTTTCCGAAATTTTTAGCGGCTAATTTATTTACATTCAAACCATTTAAAGGGTTGCATGTTTCCTTAGGAAATTCAATTGTTTATAGTGATAAATATATACAGCCTATGTATTTAATTCCATTTATGTTTTTTAAATCAGGTGATAGAACCATGAGTGGAGCAGGTAGTAATGCTTTGGGTGAAAACTCGCAAATGTTTTTGGATGTAAGTTGCCGAATGATTCCAAAAACTCATATTTACGGTTCTATATTTGTAGATGAAGTAAACGTTGGTAAAATGTTTGATAAAAAAAATCAAACTAATTTAATGAGTTTTAAAGCTGGTTTCAGAATAACTAACTTAATAAAAAACACAGCTTTTACTGCTGAATACACTCGAACAAATCCTTGGGTTTATGCGCATCCTATTTCCACAACCACTTTTGCATCAAATAATTATAATATGGGCCATTATTTAGGTCAAAATGCACAAGAGATTTATATGGGTTTAAAAATAAAACCTATGAGAGGTTTGGCTATTGATTTTAGTTATACTCAAGCAATAAAAGGACCTGTTAGAGATTTTACACAAATAAATGGTATTAATACTGTAGCTGGTTCTAATTACATGGAAAGTATTATGTGGTTGAGAAATACTGCTGCACTAAAAGCATATTATGAAATTGTAAATGATGTGTTTATTTTTGGAGAAGGAAGTTATTCTGATGTATCAGGTTTAATGTCCACAACGTATTCACCATCATTTTATCAAGGTAAAACCAAAACCGTAAGTTTAGGAGTTAATATTGGATTTTAGAATTGTATTATAAGTTTATAATAGGAAATCACTTTTTTTTGAAGTAATTCATATAAAAGATTGAATTATTTGATGGTTACTTTTTTAAACTTAAAAGTATTTTAATTAGTATTAAAAATGATTCAATTAAATCTTACTCAACTAAGTATTGCATTTCAAACAATTTAAGTTGTAATTCATATAATTTCAACTTAATTTCTAAATCCTTATCTTTTTCTTTATCATCATTTTTTCCTCTATTTCTAAATAAACCAGTTCTTTTTGATGAATTTGATTTTTCATAACCATCGCTAATTCCTGCAGATTTACTACTTTTTGTTTTAAGTCTAAATAGTTTATCTCTATTAGGAATATCTTCTTCGTAATCCATCCCAAAATTATACATTAAACCAACGCCAGTGTATAAATAGCGGTCTTTATGACTCCAACTTCTCGACCAAGAATCAATTTGATCAGTAAAAGCAGTTACATAATTAACATCTAAAATAACATTGGTTTTGTTATTTAATTTAAAATTTAATTTCCCACCTACCGGTAAAATAATTGCACTTATTGGTTTTTGCTTGCCTTGCACCAATCCACCTGCCTGAGAAATTCCCGCGCTATCAATACCCGAAGTTGAAAAGCCATTTGCTTTTTCAAGATACCATTGATTATTTACAGCTAATTTATATAACCTGCTTCTGAAAAAAGTTTGACCAACACCAGCCGTTAAGTAAAGAGTTATTCGATTAAAGAATTTTCTGTCATTTTTATCTCTAAATAATAATTGAGATAAATTATATTTTGCACTTACAGAATATCCCATTAAATCAGCATTAAAGTATCTTCTATAAAGTTTCCCCGATTGTTTTTCTCCTTTTAAAGTACCTTTAAATAATTGGAGTTCAGCAGATAAGCCTAATTTAAATTTCTTGCCTCCATAAACACTGAAACCCCTACCAGTACTCTTAGAATAATCTCCACGTTTTGGTAAATTATTATATAAGGCAACGTCTCCGTAAAATAGTGTTGGGCCAATATCAGCACCAATAAACCAACCATATTTGATGTTCATGTAATTTTCAGAACTGTGTTCGGGATTAATATATGAACTCTTTTTTTTCGAGCTACTTAATGAATCTTGAGAATAGCTAAAAGAAGAAATAAAAAATAATGCAATACATAAAATCAAGGAATTAAATTTACCATCCACCAAGATTGGTGATGTTGTAAAATAAAATATTTTTTTGACCATTTTAATTATTATTTATTATTAGGGCAATTTCGTATTTTTTTTTTGATTATACAATATATATACTATATTTATTAACTTTAACTAGGTTTATAAAATGAATTGTCAATTTTCAGGTAGTTTCAATTTACGAATTCTTTTGTTTTTATGCTCCCTAATTATATTGAATTCTTTAAAATGTAATTCTCAATCAGATTCAATTATAGACAATAGTATTTATTGTAAAAAATTAGCCATAGAGAGCGCACAATTAGCAGATCAAACTTTTATATTTTGCCAAAAAAGTTATTTTGAAAATCAACCAATTTTAATTTCAAATAATATTGATACTGCTCTTTTTTCAATTAATGATGCAATAATTAGTATTGATTCTGCAATCATTCTTGCTTCAGATTCTGCAAAAATGGCTTTAAAATATGCTAAATTTGCTCAAGAATTTCAGAAAAAAGCTCAAAAATCACTAATTTTTGCTCAAAAGGCACCAAATTATACTGAAAAAAAGGAATTATTGAAAAATGCGATGGATTTTGCAGAAAATGCAACTATTGATGCCTACCATGCTTCCTTTTATTTTTCCGGAAAAAAGAAAAGGAAAAAGAAAGAAGTAATAAAAGATTCGATTATTCCTGAAAAACAAATTACAAAACTAGATATAGACCAAACTTTGTTTACGCTTTTAAAAGAAGATTTGACTGAAAAAAGTGAAACTAATAATGATGATTTGCAAAAGCTTTCGGATGAATTGTTAAAAACATCAGATCCTTCAAAAAAAATACAATTAGATGGTCAAATTAAAAAACTAGAATTAAAAAAACAAGATTTAATTAAAAAGAATAATGATGCTCAAACTAAACTTTCAACAATAAATAATCTTATTGCTGAAAATGAAAAAAACAACAGTAGCAATAAAACACAAATAGATACCATTTTTTCAAAAACGATTGGCAATATAAAAGATGAATGGAATAAACCAATTAAAACAGATGCTGATTTACCTATTTTTTTAGTATACCAAGTACAATTGGGTGTTTTTAAAGCTAATGTTTTAGCTGAAACATTTAAAGGATTAACTCCAATTTATAGTAAAGCATCAGAAAACGGGGTTTGCTATACAACTGGTTTATTTGAAAAATTATCCGATGCAAGAGAAGCTAAAAATAATATAAGTGCTATGGGATTAACTGACGCATTTATTGTTGCATATTACAACAAAAAGAAAATTTCTTTACCTGAAGCGGAAAAATTAGAGAAGAAGTAGATTAATTATTCAAAATAACTACTTCAACTCTTATGTTTCTTTGCCCATCTTCCATAGTTTCTGGATTTTCAATAATTGGCTTATGCCCTCCTTGTCCTACTGGAATTAGTCTTTCAGAATCAATCCCATTGTTAATTAAATATTTTTTAAT
>CAIYSA010000373.1 GCA_903928655.1 uncultured Bacteroidota bacterium | reverse complement strand
GCAAAAATAAATGTTAATTAAATTTAAGATATTAAAACATACTCAATTATTGAAAATAAGGGCTGAATTTTTAAATAGTATAAATGACTAAGCTTTTAATTGTGGCTCCACAGAAATTTTCTCGAACTCATTTGCTGAAGAAATTAATGTAATAGAATATTAAAGCGATTTCTTGAGAAAAAAACACCTTTTGTAGTTTTAATACTCTGCATGTAAAGTTTTTATAAGTGACGGGGCTATCAGGTATAAATATTTTAATTTTCTTTACATAAAAAATCCTATCAAGGAAAAAAGCTTTACAAACAAAGCATAAAAACATACTTCTAAATTTAATTATAGAAGAATTACGACTAATACCAATCAGCAAATTTTACAAGACGTTGTTTTACAATTAAAACGTTTAACATTAAACTATGATAAGGTATATTATTTTTAATACTTATATTATTATCTGTATAGCAGTAACCAAACTGCATATAGCGACGATAGCCAATATCTTTTTTACTGGAACCACTGCGCACAATACTAAATGCCATATACGCTTTTGCCCTATAACCATAATCACTAGTTAATGAGGTTTGCAAATTTTTAAATGTATCAAACCCAACAAAAAGATTACCAACAAAGTACTTACAGTATGATTTATGAGATAAATTTAATATTTGGAAACCAAGCACATTTAAATCAACACCAAGTAAACCATTGTAAATTGGTTTGGTTATATAATTGGTTTGCGCAACATCACTTGGTGTATTTTTTAATATCGATTTAGAAACACCAAGTCCACCATGAACTAAAATACGATGATACATTTGCCCAAATTCCAAAGAATTGGTTAATACAGGTATTTTGTAAAGTGAATAGGAATTAGATAATAGCAATGCTATGTTTTTGCGTGATTGTTTATAGTATTGAGCATTAATTGAACTTGTGCAGAAAATGATACATAATACTAGAAGTATTGATTTTAGTGATTTCATAATTAGTAAGTTTAAAGGTTAATTGAACATTTATAATTTATGAAGATGTAATAGGCTATATTAATATAACGCATAGCGAATAAAAAAGTCACAAAAGAATGTCATCTAAATGTGAATAGTGCTTTTTTTAAAGGGGATTTTTTTTAGGAATTTTTAGGCCTAAACTAAGTAATTTAGATGTAGCAATTAAAAAATACTTTTTTTGATTGTAGACTACATATTGGTCAGATTCTACTGAATTGATGTAGTACTTTGCGCCCATTTTAATAATAAATGAACTGCGAAATTTAATAAATTTTAGAGTTTGCATAGATATGGATTTAGAGATTAATGATTAAAAAAATAATTTAAAGAAAAAATTAAATATTTTTAGACGGTTATCTTTTTTGCATGTCTGCGATAAATATAAGCTCCAAGTGCAGAGATAAAAAATATTTTTGAACTTATTTTCGTTTTTTTAATTATTTTTTTAATTAAATCTAAATTTTGCAAATCTTTTGATGATTCTCTAATTGAAAAACTCTTTGTTTAAGACTTATTCAAAAGGAAGTAATAATGAATATACCTCGATTATTGTTTATTAAAAATTAAAGATAATTTACATAAGCAATATTTTCGTTATAATTACCATTAGGATTGTTGTACAAGGATTCCCATTTAAAATTTGATTCTATCAAATTTTCTCTATTATGGTAAATGTATGTGGTATTACCTAAGCATTCTTTGATTTTTAAATGATTTATGATAATAGATTCATTATCATAGATGAAATTATCCATGTGCCTATGAAGCATCCAACAATTAATTTCAATGTTATTATTGTAACAGTAATTATAAAAATCTTCATTCCTACATTTTAAAAGAATGAGAATGCTGCCGTCACATTCTAAAACAGCGCCCATAATAATTTCTCTTTTCGGGTAACCTTTTTTCAAATGTGCGTAAATTTCATCTAAGTTGAATGAATTGCCTAATGATTTTAAGACATCTTCATCCATTATCAGTGTCTTTAAATTATTCAAAACATAACTATCTAATCTATCCGACAAAGTATTAAATTGGAATTTAAAACCATATAGCGTTTCTACTGTGGAAAAAAATCTATTACATATTCTAAATTTATTTATATCAATGTCTTGATTTAAAAATTCTACCACATTAGACTCATTAATAATATCCTCAATTAAATTTTCTTTCCATTGTTTAATCTGAATCTCAAATTCTTCATTTTTAATAATCATATTTGATTTATGATTATTGATTATATATGAATCTGGGATTTGATAAATATTATCCTTTTCATATATTTCAATACAATCTCGGGTTCCATCATTAAATTTATAATATTCATCTGTAAGAATAAATGTTTTTGGTATATTTGAATTACCAATTCCCAAAGACCAATATTTGAAAGCATCCAAATTCTCTCCAGCCGATGGATACCAGCAGATAATGCTATCAGTACTTAATTCTTTATCTTTAAATAAATCTGAAAATAATTGATTTAATAATTTTTTAGACATAAAATAATTTTAAAAATGT
>CAIYSA010000372.1 GCA_903928655.1 uncultured Bacteroidota bacterium | reverse complement strand
TGTATAATGGTATATCTGTTATAAACATATAATTACTATTATCATCTATAATCATAATAATATTGTCTGGATAATGTTGTCGAATACAATTATAAGAATGAATCCAATATTGGTTTGTTCTTTCACTGTTTACGTGTCTTAAAATAATAAATCCAATTTCTGCCATAATGATAATATTATGATTGTTTTTAAATTATTTGAAAGTCTCAATTTTGTTGCCTTTGTTGTCATATACCCAAATTTGATAATTATAACCTAAATCTTTGGCGGCTGCTTAATATTAAAAATTGATTTAATTATTTGTATATATAGATACTAAACAAATGTGTAAGGAAACAGATTGTAATAAACGACCAACATTTAACATAAAAGGCGAAAAAAAGGGATTGTATTGTTCAGCACATAAAATGGAAGGAATGGTTAATGTTAAAAGCAAAACGTGCCTTGAGTGTAATAAACAACCAGTATTTAACAATAAAGGACAGACAAAAGCATTATATTGCGTATCACATAAAAAAGAAGGAATGGTTAATGTAATATGTCAAACGTGCCTTGAGTGTAATAAACAACCAGTATTTAATAAAAAAGGTGAAACAAAAGCATTATATTGTTCACAACACAAAAAGGATAATATGGTTGATATAAAAAGCAAAACTTGTATTGAATGTAATGTTAGACCTGTATTTAATAATGATGGTGAAACAAAGGGATTGTATTGTGTAACTCATAAAAAAGAAGGTATGGTTAATGTGATACACAAAACGTGCATTGAGTGTAATAAACAGCCAATATTTAACAAAGAAGGTGAGAAAAAAGGAATATATTGTTCAGAACACAAAAAAGATGGAATGATAAATGTGATAAACAAAACTTGTATTAAGTGTAATAAACAACCAGTATTTAATATAAGTGGTGAGAAAAAAGGAATATATTGTTTTGAACACAAAAAAGATAATATGGTTGATATAAAAAGCAAAAAATGTCTTGAGTGTAATGTTAGACCAGTATTTAACAAAGAAGGTGAGAAAAGGGCATTATTTTGTTTTGAACACAAAACAGAAGGAATGGTTGATGTAAAAAGCAAAACTTGTAAAAGTATTTGGTGTTCAACCCGTTCCCAAGAAAAATATGATTGGTATTGTTTATTTTGTTACATAAACTTGTTTCCAAATAAACCAGTATCCCGTAATTACAAAACTAAAGAATATGCTATTGTTGAATATATAAAAACCAAGTTTCCAAATTTAAATTGGGTATCAGACAAAATAGTATCAGGTGGTTGTTCTAAAAAAAGACCCGATTTGGTATTGGACATGTTATATCAAATTATTATTGTAGAAATAGATGAAAACCAACATACAAATTATGATTGTAGTTGTCAAAATAAACGCACAATGGAATTATCACAAGATTTTGCGCATAGACCAATTGTATTTATCAGATTTAACCCTGATGATTATAAAAAAAATGGAACAAATATAACTTCTTGTTGGGGTCAAGACAAAAGAGGAATATGTGTTGTAAAAAAATCAAAAAATATTGAATGGACTGAAAGATTAAATGCTTTGGAGGAACATATTAATTATTGGTTAAATCCAGAAAATATAACAAATAAAACAATTGAAACAATACAATTGTTTTATGATGTGTAAAATGATTTTAATATTAATAGGTTAATAAAATATTATTTATAATAAATCATTTTTGTTACCTATTATAGTGCAAAACCAGAAATTTTTAATCCGATACCCAAACCAGTGCCGTTTCGAGCGGATTCCCCCATGGTTGGTATATATGTATCAAGTATACTAAAAGTGCTTGCGGCTACTAACGCAAGAAGCATAATCTCGTCCAAAGATCG
>CAIYSA010000371.1 GCA_903928655.1 uncultured Bacteroidota bacterium | reverse complement strand
CAACTGCACTTGATGCTTTTTCAACATTATCTAAAGATATACTCGGTTCAAATACATTAAATTTTTCCCAATGTTTTGTAATTATATGTACTAAAAAAATTTCACCTTTTGTAAATTGTGCTAAAAATGCACCATGCTTAATTGCTAATAAAGATGTTTCCGAAAAATCGGTTGTAATAATGATTTTGTTTGTTTTTAAATGTATCATTTTATTTTAGATTTTATTTATATGTTTTTTTAGTGAAATTAATATTTTGAAAAATAGTAAAAATTATTTTAACGCACTATGATTTAGGTTATTTTAATGACTGATGTTTTGTATTTCTTTTGGATTATGTTTATGTTTAAATAATAACGCAAATAATATGGAAATAACAGCGGCGTATATTGAGAATGCCGTCCATATTCCTTGCCAGTCTCTTGAATTATCTTGATTTGTAAAATAAGTTTGAATCATATTTGCACTTATCGTACTTCCTATAACGGCTCCAAATCCGTTTGACATCATCATAAATAAGCCTTGAGCAGAAGATCGGATTTTAGAATCAGTTGTTGTTTCTATAAATAAAGAACCTGAAATGTTGAAAAAATCAAAAGCCATTCCGTATACAATACATGATGTAATAATCATCCATAAGCCATCTGTTGGATTACCGTATGCAAATAATCCAAAACGTATAACCCAAGCTAACATGCTCATTAGCATTACTTGTTTTATTCCAAAACGTTTTAAAAAAAACGGAATAGCTAAAATAAATAAGGTTTCCGATATTTGAGATATTGACATAATAATGGTAGAATATTTCACAGCAAAGGAATCAGCATATTTTGGTATTTTTTCAAATTCAGATAAATACACATCTCCATACATATTAGTTAGTTGTAATGCAGCACCTAAAAACATTGAAAAAATAAAGAACAATGCCATTTTATATTTTCCAAATAAACGAAAAGCATCTAATCCTAATTTTTTTGATAATGAAGCATTTTTATCAATTAATTTTTGAGGTGGGCAAGTCGGTAAAGTAAAAGAATATATGCCTAATATAATGGACGCAAAAGATGAAATGTAAAACATGTTTTCTGAAGCCTTATTACTAGTTAAGTTTGTAATCCACATGGCTACAATAAATCCAATAGTTCCCCAAACTCTTATTGGCGGAAAAACTTTAACTACATCATAAGAATTGCTTTTAAGAATAGTATAAGCAACAGAATTTGATAAAGAAATTGTTGGCATATAACAAAGCATCGCAATTAAAATAGTCCAATAAAAAGAGTCTGGATTTGAAGCTTGAGGTAAATAGGCAATAGCAATTCCTCCAATAATATGTAATAAACCATACAACCTTTCTGCATTAATTAATCTATCAGCAATAATACCGGTGAGGGCAGGCATAACAATCGACGCAATTCCTAATGTTCTAAATATACTTCCAAACTCAGCACCGCTCCATTGTTTTGTCCCAAACCAATAATTAGCAACAGTAATTAACCATGCTCCCCAAATAAAAAATTGCAAAAAACTCATTAAGATTAATCGAATTTTTAAATGCATAATTATAGTTTTAATGTAT
>CAIYSA010000370.1 GCA_903928655.1 uncultured Bacteroidota bacterium | reverse complement strand
CTTTCAACAAGGCTTCTTTTGGAATTTTCTCTATGATGTCTTGCATAATTAATATTAAGGGAACAAGATAGCAAAAAATGAGAAATAATGTTGATTTATAGAGGGTTTTGAATATTAAAAGATATTAACGACTCTATATTTAAAATATGTTTATTTAGTAAAAATCAGACGCAACTTTACCATTAACTTTAAAATTATGTCGCCAATACTAATCATTTCATGCATAGGTTTATATTTTGGAGGATTACTCCTTATTGCCTATCTAACGTCAAAAAACTCAACCGCCGAAAGTTATTTTTCAGGAAATCACTCTTCGCCCTGGTATGCTGTGGCTTTTGGTATGATTGGCGATTCTCTTAGCGGAGTAACCTATATTTCAGTTCCAGGAAAAGTTGGAACTGCTCATTTTTCTTATTTACAACTAGTGTTTGGTTATTTTGTAGGCTATTTTATTATTTCAAAAATACTATTACCTATTTATTATAAAATGAATTTGGTTTCCATTTACACCTATTTACAAGATCGTTTTGGAAAACATACTCAAAAAACAGGTGCTTTCTTTTTTATTTTGTCACGAATTCTTGGTGCATCTGGTCGTTTATATTTAGCCGCAGGAGTTATCCAATTTTTTGTGTTCGATAGAATTCAAAGCGTTCATGTGCCATTTTGGTTAAGCGTTTCTGTTATTTTAGTGTTAATGTTGGTTTATACGTATAAAGGCGGCATTAAAACCTTAGTTTGGACAGATACGTTTCAATCCTTGTTTTTAGTATTGGGCGTTGTTCTTTCTATTGGCGTTATCATTAGCAAAATGGATATTAGCTTTACTCAATCCATCACAAATATTTATAAGTCCGATTTATCCGAAACATTTTTTTGGGATTGGCATAAATCAAATTTCTTTTTCAAGGAATTTATTGGGGGTATTTTTATAGCAGTTGCTATGACTGGCTTGGACCAAAATATGATGCAGAAAAACTTAAGTTGCAAATCATTAGGCGAAGCACAAAAAAATATTTTTTGGTTTAGTATTGTAATGGTTGTTGTCAATATTTTCTTTTTATCATTAGGTGTTTTATTATATCAATATTATGCATTTGCGGCAATTGATATTCCAACAAATTTAGAAACTGGTCAAATCATATCCGACAAAGTGTTTCCAAATTTAGCCTTAGGTAATTTAGGAATGTTTGCCGGCTTAATATTTATAATTGGATTAACAGCGGCTACATTTAGCAGTGCAGATAGTGTTTTAACAACATTAACCACTTCAACCTATATTGATATGTTAGAGTATGATCAGAACACCGTTTTATCAGAAAAAGAAAAATCGAAACGCAGAACCCTTATTCATATTGGCTTTGCAGTAATTATGTGGTTAGTCATTATTGTATTTGATATTTTAAATCAGCGCGCCATTATCGATACTATTTTAATGTTAGCTGGGTATACCTATGGTCCACTATTAGGATTATTTACGATAGGATTATTTACAAAACTAAATTTGAAAGATAAACTGGTTCCAATAATCTGTATCATTGCTCCCATATTAACCTACATCATTGCCAATTATATAGTGAAACCTTATTGCAGTTATCAAATAGGAAATGAATTAATAATAATAAATGCAGTAGTGACTATTATTGGATTATTGTTGGTAAAGAAAAGGGATTAAATTTTGCCTTTCTATAACGTGCAGTACAAAATAATTTTTTAACATCCACTTTATAAATAAGGACGAACTAGGAAATTTCTTGTTTAAAATAATAATACATAGATTTGAAAATTAGACTATCCCTAAAAAAAAATATTATAAATACATTACTTTTCAATATGAAAAAAAAGAAACTCAAATTAATTTTTATATTACAAGCAATAACCTTTATGTGTTATTCTAAAACTTATTTTACGGTTGGCGATTCAAGTAAAAATTACATTAGTTTTATTTCTTTAAATGGTCATTTAGCAACAAACTCAAAAGCTATAGGCGTTAAATATGTTGGTAATTTTAT
>CAIYSA010000369.1 GCA_903928655.1 uncultured Bacteroidota bacterium | reverse complement strand
GGCATAGCTCGGCGAATATATTGAGGTAGAGCGTATTTTAAATTGCATTCAGCCTTTAAATTATCATGAAAAACAATAATACTACCATTTCTTGTGAATTTAATGCTATTATTTAAACAATTCTCAGGACTAATTTTAGAACTATAATCATGGCTCAAAACATCCCAAAAGACAACTTTATAATTCGTTGAAATATTTTGAAATTGAGATAATTTTAATCTTCCATAAGGAGGCCTAAATAAATTGGAATTAACTAATTTGTTGCATTCTTCAACATTTTGAAAATATAATTTGTTTTTAGTTTTCCACCCTTTTAAGTGATTTTGAGTGTGATTGCCAGTTTTATGTCCCTCATCAATTATCCGTTTATACAATTCAGGGTGTTTTTTTACATTTTCTCCAACACAAAAAAAAGTTGCTTTTATATTATTCTTTTTTAATGTATCTAATACCCATGGCGTTAATTCCGGTATTGGCCCGTCATCAAATGTTAAATAAATACTTGGATTTGGATTTTCGATTCGCCAAATTGACTTTTTAAAAATTTTCCTAATTACTTTTGGAGGACGTGTTAAAAATCGCATTTTTACTTTGGAAATATTTTAATTTCTAAACAAAATAACGCATTTTTTAGATTATTTCTTATAATAAGTCATAAACTTTTTTTGTTTACTCATTCAAAGTAAAGTTTCAAATATTAATTTCTAAGTTTTAAAAAATGGGTTTCATAAAGCACGATTTAAATAATAATTTAGAGAAAATATTAATTTAGTTTATTTCATTTTTATGAAATTATTTTTCATCTTACTGTTTTCTTTTTTTAGCTTAATAATATTCGGGCAGTGCTTAACTATGAATTGTACTCCAAATGTTACAGTTAGTGCCGCTGGTTTAACATGTTCAACAGTTGTGGTTTATACAACGCCAACTGTAAATTGTTCTAATTGTACATCAAGCTCACAAACTTTTAATTATACTGGAGCTATGCAAAATTTCACAGTTCCATTAGGGGTAACTTCAATTAACATTTTAGTAAAAGGGGCACAAGGTGGCAAGCATTCAATTTCTACTTTCAATGCCGGACTCGGCGCTGTAATGCGAGGAACTTTTGCTGTTTCTCCTGGTCAAGTTTTAAAAGTTTTAGTAGGAGAATGTCCTTCTATCACCACAGGAGGTGGTAATGGAGGTGGTGGTGGTAGTTTTGTTACTACTATTTTAAATTCTCCTTTAATCATTGCTGGTGGTGGAGGGGGAAGTTGTTTGACTACTCCTACAATTTCGACTCATGGTAATATAACAAACATTGGTGGCACGGGGGCTTGTGCTGGTGGTACAGGCGGAGTAGCAGGTGCCGGAGGAAATGCTGGAGCTATTGGATTTCAATCTGGCGCTGGCGGTGGCTTGCTAACGAATGGTGCTACTGGATGGACTGCTGGTTCTGAGGGTATAAGTTTTTTAGGTGGTGGAGCTGGGGGTTTTGTTGCAGGGTGGCCATTTGCTAGAGGCGGATATGGTGGAGGCGGTCAAGGTTCTGCCTATGTAGTTGGTGGCGGTGGTGGCGGTTATTCAGGTGGTGGTACTGGTGGAAATAATGCTCCAGGTGGCGGAAATGGGGGCGGTGGTGCTTCATATAATATTGGTACCTGTCAGTCAAATACAACAGGTATTAATATAGGGCATGGTTCGGTAATTTTCTCTTGGGGCACAAGCACTGTTGTTCCAGTGCTTGCTTCAGGATTATCAAGTGGTTCTAGTTTTCCAGTTGGAACAACTGTTCAAACCTATACTGCAAGTGATTCTTTTGGTAATACAACGTCGTGTTCATTTTCTGTTACTGTTCTTGATTTAGTTGCTCCAACAATAACATGCCCTCCAAATATCATTCAATGTAATTCTATTGTAACAGGAATTGCGCCCGTCACTGTATTAGATAATTGTTCCACTCCTTCAGTCACATATTCTTTTTCGGGTGCAACAATAGGAAGCGGTATTACTAATGCAAGTGGTTCTTTTTTTAATATTGGTAATACAATGGTCACTTATATTGCTACTGATTTATCTGGAAATACGGCCTCATGTACTTTTACAGTAACAGCTGGTATTTCAACAACTATTTCATCTACAACTACAAATTCAATTATTTGTTTAGGAGGTTCAACAACCTTAAATGGTGCAGGCGCATCAACTTATACTTGGTCAGGTGGCGTAACAAATGGAGTTCCATTTTCACCAACTATTACAACTACCTATACTTTAACCGCTACTAGTGTCAGTGGATGCACAAATACCACAGTAAAAACAATCACTGTAAATCCACCACCTACAATTACTGTTACAGCTACAAATTCAATAATTTGTCTGGGTAACACAACAACTTTAACAGCCAGTGGAGCTAATACATATACTTGGAACACAGGAGCCATTGGTTCATCAATCTTAATTACGCCAACAGTTACAACTACGTATACGGTCACAGGCACAAGTGTAAGCGGATGCACCAATACGGCGGTAAAAACGATTACAGTAAATCCTTTACCAGTAGTTACCGTCAATTCACCCACCATTTGTGCTGGGCAAACAGCCACATTAACCGGATTAGGAGCCACAACTTATAGTTGGAATACAGGATCTGTAATTAATCCAACAACTGTAAGTCCAGTTACAACCACAAATTATACAGTAACGGGTACTTTAGTAGGTTGTTCAGTATCAACAGTTGCAACTGTTATAGTCAACCCTGTGCCAATAGTTACGGTTAATTCTCCGACCATTTGTGCTGGCCAAACGGCCACCTTAATAGCAGGCGGAACATCAACCTATTTATGGAGTACAAGTTCTACATCCAATCCAATTTTTGTCTCTCCGCTAGTAACAACAAATTATTCTTTAACGGGAACAACCACTTTAGGATGTTCAACTACAACAACTGTAAATGTAATTGTAAATCCATTGCCAGTTGTATTGGTAAATAGTCCGACAATTTGTTTTGGCCAAACCGCGACATTAACAGCAAGTGGCGGCACAACCTATAGTTGGAACACAGGATCAATATCAAATCCTTTAGTTGTATCACCAGGAACAACAACAAATTATACGGTTTCAGGCACATCATTAGGATGTACCACATCAACAGTTGCTGTAGTAACTGTTAACCCACTACCGGTTCTATCTGTTAATTCGCCTACAATTTGTATAGGAGAAACAGCAACAGTTACAGCAGTAGGAGCAACGTCTTATCTTTGGAATACAGGCTTCGGATCAAGCGTAATTAATGTTTCTCCATTAACCACAACAAATTATACAGTAATTGGTACAACATTAGGCTGTAATAGTTTTATAACAACCACAGTTACTGTAAATCCATTACCAATAGTTACAGTTGCTTCTCCTACAATTTGTAGTGGTTTATCTACATTATTGTCGGCAAGTGGCGCTAATACCTATGTTTGGTCACCAGTTACCGCATTATCATCTTCCACCGGAGCTTTTGTTACGGCAAATCCAACGGTTACTACTACTTATGTAATAAGCGGAACTTCAGTTTTAGGCTGTGTTAATTCAACGAATACAACAGTTTATGTCGTTTCAACACCAACACTTAATGCTTTAGCAAATCCAACTTCTGTTTGTACGGGATCAACATCAAATATTAGTGCAGTAGGAGCTACAAATTATTTGTGGTCACCCGGCGGCGCTACAACAAGTGGCATTTCAGTTTCTCCATTAGTAACAAGTATTTATACTGTTATCGGATCCAATGGATTAGGAGCATTAACCTGTAATACAACACAAACGGTGCTTGTTACAATAATACCTCCAGCTACTGTAACAACTTCAAATTTAGACAGTACCTGTTTAGGAGGATCTACAGTTGTTTATGCAACAGGAGGAGATACTTATAATTGGAATCCCACAGTAGGTGTATCGAATCCAAATTCATCGAGTACAACTGTAAAACCAACAACAACAACAGTTTATACCGTTACAGCATCTACAGGAGGTCAATGTCCAGGTACAGGAACAGTTACAATCATAGTAAATCCATTACCAATTGTATATGCTGGTTTAGATACTACCATAAATATAGATGAATCATATGTATTAAATGGAACTGGAAATGTAATGGTTGGTTTTTTATCACCAAATGAAATACCATTAAGTTGTAATTTTTGCTCAAGTCTTGAAGTAAATCCAAAAGTTACAACTTGTTACACTTTAATGGGTCAAAATAGTCATCAATGTATTGCTTATGATGATATCTGTATCACAGTAACAAAAGATTATGAAATTTATATCCCAAACGCCTTTTCACCAAATGGCGATATTGATAATGAATATTTTATTCCCGCAGGTTATGGATGGAGTTCAATTATTTTATCAGTATTTGATAGATGGGGAACTCAAGTATTTAAGAGTCATGATGATGTTAGAGGCTGGGACGGAAAGTATGGAGGAAAATTATGTGAGCAAGGTATTTATGTTTATAAGGTAGATGTAATTACAATGGGAGGAAAAGAATTTGTTCGCACAGGTCATGTAACTTTACTTTCAAAAATTAAATAGATCTGTTTTTGTAAGGGTTATGAACCTATTTTTTTAGATTATATATTGTTTTATATAAATCATTTAAACCCTTTTTTGCTTACTCACTCAAACCGAATGTTCAATTATCAATAATATCGTTTTAAAAGATAGTTAAATAAACCATTATTTAAATTTCTAATTTTAGGCAATGTGTTATTTAATATTTCTAAAATGAAAAAATCTATTCTAATTATTGCATTTTTTGTTTGTTCAATTCAAGTTTCCCTTTTCTCTCAAACAAATACTAATATTGTTCCACCTAGTGAAGCAGAGCATGGTTATACGTATGATTTCGATAAAGTAAATAACCTAATATTTGAAAGGTTAACAAACCCTACTATTATCAATGAAATTGCACGTGTTATTGTTGAAGAAAAAAGCTTTCCTAAATTAACCGTTGGAGAAGAAATTGATTCTATTTATAAAAAAAAGGTTGTTAAATGGATTGAAGCAAATCAAAATTTAATAATAGAAACATTTAAAAACAGGAGTGACATTGTACAGTCTTATTAATTTATTAAAATGAAAAAAATTATAATAGCTTTATTTTTAGTTGCTTCTTTTATAGGGCAATCTCAAACCTTAATGCCTATTGGGCCTCAAATTACGACTTTTTCAAGTATGACTAGAGGTTATCATTTTACAGCACCAGTTTCATTTAATATGTGTGCTCTTTTTATTCCTACAGATGCAAGCTCAGGTACCCAAGATATTAGAGTTGTTCGTTTTACTGGCGGTCCACCTCCAGCCTTTGCAGGAACAACCTTGGCTTACACAACATTATTTACCGCGACAGGAGTAGCGTCTACAACCACAGTTTCTTGTAGTATTCCAATTACGGCTGGAGACATTATTGGTATTTATGGTAGCAGATCAACTAGTTGTGTTAATAGTTATGGTAACGCAAATGTTGCTACTACAATAATGGGTTTTCCTACTACCTTACAAAGAAGTGGTACACAAAACTGTATAGGTTCTCTACCCACTTGGCCTTTACCAATTTGGTCTGAAGTAGCATATAATATTGGTCGTATTTTTATGTATTATAATTGTTGTCCAACACCTACAATTACTGCTGTTGCATCTCCTACAAGTATTTGTAGTGGTGCAAGTGTAGCAATATTAGGTGGCGGTGCAACTACATATACCTGGATGCCAGGTTCTATGAGTACGGCTTCGGTAACAGTAACACCCACAGTAACAACAACCTATACTTTAAGTGGTTCTGCCTTAGGCTGTACTGGAACTAATACAGTAGCAGTAACTGTAAATCCAACACCAACAATAACAGCCATCGCTACAAATTCAATAATTTGTCTGGGTAACACAACAACTTTAACAGCCAGTGGAGCTAATACATATACTTGGAACACAGGAGCCATTGGTTCATCAATCTTAATTACGCCAACAGTTACAACTACG